>NZ_DATEPI010000294.1:0-3602 GCF_035273305.1 Bradyrhizobium sp.
GCGCCGAAGGCTATCTCGGGGTGATGATCGATGATCTGGTAACGCGCGGCATCACCGAGCCGTACCGGATGTTCACCTCGCGGGCGGAGTATCGGCTCACGTTGCGCGCCGACAACGCCGATCAGCGCCTTACGGACAAGGGAATTGCGCTCGGCTGCGTGGGCGCTGATCGCGCGAAGCGTCACCGCAATAAAATGGCGGCGCTGGATGCAGCCAGGCGCCTGACAAAGTCGCTGACGCTTACGCCCAACGAAGCCGCCAAACATGGATTGACGCTCAACAAGGACGGCCACCGCCGCTCGGCTTTTGAACTGCTGGCGTACCCGGAAATCGGCTTATCGGAGGTTCGCGGCATCTGGCCGGAGCTGTCGGCCATTGACCCAGGCGTGGCGGTCCATCTCGAAATCGATGCCAAATACGACGTCTACCTCAAGCGCCAAATCGCCGACGTGAACTCATTTCGGCGCGATGAGGGGCTGATCCTGGACGGCATCGATTACAATTTGGTGCCGGGTCTTTCGAATGAGGCACGCGCGAAACTGGAAGCTGCGCGTCCGCGAACGGTGGGGCAGGCGGGTCGGTTGGACGGCATGACCCCAGCGGCATTGGCGATTTTAGCCGCCTATCTTCGGCGAGAAGCGCGCAAGACGGCTGCGTCTCATTCCGCGTAGGACCGTTTCACGTGAAACAGCGCGACGTCTCGGAGGGCCCAAGCCTTCCGCCGGCAGCCCAGGGAAACCGAAATGATTTCCGACAAGATGGCGGCACTCCGGCTGACGCCCGTTTCACGTGAAACAGAGTCGCGGCTGGACCGCTACCTCGATCTTCTTCGGACCTGGCAGGCCAAAACCAATCTGGTCGCGCCGTCGACGCTTCCCCATTTATGGACCCGGCACGTCTCCGATTCGCTGCAGCTGCTGACGCTCGCTCCGTCTTCCAAATCATGGATGGACTTGGGGAGTGGCGGCGGCTTTCCCGGCGTGGTCCTGGCCTGCGCGCTCGCTGAAACCTCCGGCGCGATGGTGCACTTGGTCGAACGCAACGCAAAGAAGGCAGCTTTCCTGCGTGAGGCGCTACGGGTTACGAGCGCGCCTGGGGTGGTACATCTGGACGACATCAGGGATATTGTGGATAGAATCCCTGAGCCGATCGATTGCGTCACCGCGCGCGCGGTAGCTCCGCTAAACCAGCTCATCGGCTTTGCGGAGCCGATGGTGAGAAGAGGCGCCAGAGCGCTTTTTCTCAAGGGTCAAGATGTAGAAGCAGAATTGACCGCAGCCACTAAATGTTGGAACATCATGCCTCGTCTCCATTCCAGCGTCACCGGTGGACAAGGCTGGATTGTTGAACTTGATGGAATCGAGCGACGCGATCCGTCCGATAAACACCACGGCACCCACACATGACCGTACTCGCTGAATTTGACGCTGAGGAGAGGGCGCCAACCGCGCCCAAACACCCGCGCATTCTGGCGCTGGCCAACCAGAAAGGCGGCGTGGGGAAGACCACTACCGCGATCAATCTCGGCACCGCGCTCGCGGCGATAGGCGAGCGCGTGCTGATCGTCGATCTCGATCCGCAGGGCAACGCCTCCACGGGTCTCGGCATCGATCGCCGTAATCGCAGCTGCTCGACTTACGACGTGCTGATCGGCGAGGCGCGACTGCGCGATTCGGTCGTCGCAACGGCGGTTCCGCGGTTGCATATAGCGGCGTCCACCATGGACCTTTCCGGTCTCGAACTTGAACTCGGATCGACGCGCGATCGCGCGTTCCGGCTGCGCAATGCGATTGCGGCTTTGAACACCGACGCTATGCCGGATAGCGATTACACCTACGTGCTGATCGATTGTCCGCCCTCGCTCAATCTTCTCACCGTCAACGCGATGGCGGCATCCGACGCCATCCTGGTGCCGTTACAGTGCGAGTTCTTCGCGCTCGAAGGATTGTCGCAATTGCTACAAACGGTGGAGCAGGTGCGCAGCACGCTCAATCCCAACCTCTCAATCCACGGCATTGTGCTGACCATGTTCGATTCGCGGAACAATCTGGCAAACCAGGTTGTCGCCGATGTTCGGCAGTTCATGGGCGCCAAAGTCTACAACACGATGATTCCGCGCAATGTGCGCATCTCCGAAGCGCCGTCCTATGGCAAGCCGGTCCTGGTGTACGATCTCAAATGCGTCGGCAGCGATGCGTACCTCAAACTTGCGACGGAAGTGATCCAGCGGGAGCGCGAACTTCGCGCGCCGTGATCGCCCGATTCATTCCGTACGCGATCCGTGGTCTGGCGCCGTCCAACGAGAGATTTCAAGCTCGCCAGCTTCGCGAGACCAAAAACAAGAAACAGGAGCGATCAAGTTGAATCCAAGGGAGCTGGCGATGGCCGACGAAGCGCGTTCGCGATTGGGCCGCGGTCTTGCAAGTCTGATCGGAGATGTCGGCGGCGAGGCCGCGCATCTTGACCGTCCGCGCGCGCAACGCAAGGTTCCGATCGAATTCCTCAAACCCAATCCGCGTAACCCCCGCCGCGAATTCGCCGACGTCGAACTCAGCGAACTCGCCGAATCGATTCGCCAGCACGGCGTGATCCAACCGATCGTGGTGCGTCCCGTTCGAGGCGCGCAGGATCGTTTTGAAATCATCGCCGGCGAGCGCCGCTGGCGCGCCGCGCAGATCGCCGGCCTTCACGAGGTGCCGATCGCGCCCGTCGAAGTCAGTGATTCCGATGCACTCGAGATCGCGATTATCGAAAACGTGCAGCGCGAAGATCTCAACGCGATGGAAGAGGCACAGGGCTATCACGCGCTCGCCGGTGAGTTCAAACGCACGCAGGAAGAGATTGCGAAAATCGTCGGCAAGAGCCGCAGCCACATCGCCAACATGATGCGGTTGACGAAATTGCCCGCCGAGGTGCAGGCCTATATCGCGTTGGGGCAGTTATCGGCGGGACACGCGCGCGCGTTGATCGGCGTTCCCGATCCAGCCGCCGCCGCCAAGCGCATTGTCGAGGACGGCCTCAACGTGCGCCAGGCCGAGGCGCTGGCCCATGTCGAGGGCGTGCCAGAACGCAAACCGCAGAAGGCACGCGGCGGCAAGCTGAAAGATTCCGACACTGTCGCACTGGAGAAGCGCGTCAGCGACGCACTCGGGTTAAGGGTCAACATCGATCATGGCGATTCCGGCGGTACCGTGCATATCCGCTACCGCGATCTCGATCAGCTCGATGAGATCGTCAAACGGCTGGATACAAAAATCTAACTCGTTCTGCTGATGCGGTTTTCTTGACGCGAACCGGCGCCCACCTCGCTCGAAAGCGCTTTAGTCGGCGATCTGGTCGCGTCGTCTTCAGCGACGAGCACGGCGGGACGGCGATTCGCTTCACCCTCGCCGCTTTGCATTTACCGCGATGGACAATAACACTCGCTGTGCGATCACGGCCGCGAGCGATGTCTGCTTACGCATGTCCAGCGCCGCGGTCGCAAGCTGATCGACGATCGAGGCCAACCGCGCTGGACTGAAACTGCGCAGCGCGGTTTCGACGTTCGGTTTACGTGAAAAGTGCAGCCGAGGAAATCCACCCTCGAGCAGTGTCGATACCGG
>NZ_DATEPI010000295.1:0-2443 GCF_035273305.1 Bradyrhizobium sp.
GAAAAGTGGGCTGGCCGGTGCGCGGGTCGATGAAATCGCCGCGCGTGCCGGCGTCAACAAGCAGCTCCTCTACCACTATTTCGGCGACAAGGATGCGCTCTATCTCGCGGTGCTTGAGTGGGTCTACGAGGAGATCCGCAGCCATGAGCGCAAGCTAAACCTTGAAGGCTTGCCGCCGGAGCAGGCCATCAAAAAGCTGATCGAAAGCTCGTTTGATCATCTTGCACTGCACCCGGATTTCATCGTGCTGCTCAACGATGAAAACCGCAATCGAGCGAGGCATGTACGCGCCTCGCCCAAGATCGAGGACATGCATTCGCCGCTGGTCAGGATGGTCTCGACAATTCTCAGGCAAGGCGTCCGGGCAGGAACCTTTCGCAAGGGCGTCAACCCAGTGCATCTCTACATTTCGATCGCGGGCCTCAGCTATTTCTTTTTTTCGAACACCCCGACGCTATCAGCGATCTTCGGCAAGGACCTCTCGAGTGCGACTGCCAAACGGGCCCGCCGCAAACACGTGGTTGATCTCGTGATACAGGCTTTGCGGCCTTGAGGATTAATCAACCGGATGGTTGAAAGACTGACGTTGTCGCGATAAATTGGGCTGGGCTGCTCTATTGACGCAGCCCGGAAACGAAAGAGGACGCGCGTGGTCAGCGACGGAATGCGCTCAGTCCGAACACTCGCGATTATTTTGATCGTGCATGTCGCCGTGATCGTGTTGTGGCAGGTGCTGGTCGACCTCTTTCAGGTCCCGAAATTCATCTTGCCTTCTCCGCTTGCGACGCTTGCGACACTGGACTCCTCGAAATATGCCTGGGTCTCCAATGTGGCCGTGACCGCTGTGGAAATTCTAGGCGGCTTTTCGCTCGGCGCCTTGGTCGGCGTGATGCTGGCGGTGCTGTTCTGCTGGTCGCCGCTGGGCAGCCTGATGTTGCTTCCGTTGTTCGTCACGCTGAATATGATTCCGAAAGTGGCGCTCGGCCCATTGATTATCGTCTGGTTCAGCTACGGCGTCTTTCCGAATATCTTGATCGCGTTCAGCATCTGCTTCTTCCCGATCCTGCTGACCACCGCCCGCGGCTTGAGCGAGGTGGAGCCCGACTTGCTCGACCTCGTCAAATCGCTGCGCGGATCGCGCTGGACGTTGTTTCGCAAGATACAGTTGCCTGGCGCGCTGCCTTACGTGTTTTCCGGCATGAAGGTCGGCGCCATCCTTGCGGTGGCCGGCGCAATCGTCGGCGAGTTCATCGCCTCCGAACGTGGGCTTGGTTATCTCATGATTCAGGTGCAGTCCTCGCTCGACACCCCGGCCATGGTGATGGCTGTCGTGCTGCTGACGCTGCTCGGAGTTTCGCTTTACGGCCTGGTGCTCGCGCTCGAACGGTTGTTTGTGGTGCGGGACGTGCGGCTGCAATAAGACACGGAAAACAAGCATGCTGCTCACGCGCGAGACCCTGCCGAACACCATTCCCGACGTTGCCGCTCTTGACGAGCTGTTGTGCCGGCCGAGCCAGGCCCTGATCGAAGACCTTAGGAAAGTCGACGGCGACATCATGATCCTTGGCGTTGCCGGAAAGATGGGGCCGACGCTGGCGGGACTGGCCAAGGCCGCCCTGCCCGATCGCCGCATCATCGGCGTGGCGCGCTTCAGCGATGCGAGCGCGAAAGCCTGGCTGGAAAGCCGCGGCATTGAAACCGTAAGCTGCGATCTCCTCGACGAAGCAGCTATCAAGCGCCTGCCCAAGGTCTCGAATATTATCTTCATGGCCGGACGAAAATTCGGCGCGGAGGGTGATTTGTCGTTGACGTGGGCGATGAACGCGCATGTCCCAGCGCTGGTCGCGCAGGCGTTTGCCGGTTCGCGCATCGTAGCGTTCTCGACGGGTTGCGTTTATCCGTTCGTACCGGTCAGCGGCAAAGGCGCGGACGAGGCCGTGCCCCCCAATCCGCCCGGTGAATACGCGCAATCCTGCGTCGGCCGCGAACGCATGTTTGAGTACTTCTCGCGCAAGTTCAAAACGCCGGGGCGATTGTTCCGGCTGAACTACGCGATCGACATGCGTTATGGCGTGCTGCACGATATCGCGACAAAGATCGTCCACGGCCAGCCGATCGACGTCAGTCTCGGTCACGTCAATTTCATCTGGCAGGGGGACGCTTCGGCACAGGCGTTGCGCTGTCTCGCTTACTGCGACACTCCGACCTCGCCCATCAACGTTAGCGGCCCCGAAATTCTCGCCGTGCGCGATCTCGCTGCGAACCTTGGCAACCGGCTCGGCCGCACGCCGATCATTGTCGGCAAAGAGGAACCGACGGCCTGGATTACCGACACCTCGCAGGCGGTCAGAATGTTCGATCGGCCGATCGTCGACAGCGAAAAGCTGATCGACTGGACGGCGGACTGGATCGCGCGCTCGATGCCAAGTCTCGGCAAGCCGAC
>NZ_DATEPI010000296.1:0-10434 GCF_035273305.1 Bradyrhizobium sp.
GGAAAAAGTATATTTCCCCCACGGCGGCATTATCTCCTGCGTCGTCGAGACCATCGGCGGCGGTGCAATCGAAACCGGCATGATCGGCAACGATGGGGCATTTGGTTCGAGCCAAGCGCTCGATGACAAGGTGTCGCTGAATCACGTGGTCATGCAGGTTTCTGGGGCAGCCTCCGTGATCTCCTCTGATCACATTCGCAAAGCGGCAGACGAGCTGCCGATGTTTCGTGGGCTCCTTGTTAAATACGAGCAGTTCTTTCTGGCCCAGGTCCAGCAAACGGCGGCATGCAACGCGCTTCATACGGTGCAAGCCCGGACCTGCAAATGGCTGCTTCGGATGCAGGCGTTGGCCGGCGATGAGCTGCCGCTGACCCAGGAATTTCTCGCTCAAATGATGGGGGTGCGGCGCACCAGTGTCACCGAAGTCGCGGGCGAGCTGCAAAAGGCTGGAATGATCACTTACAAGCGGGGCCATATCCAAATTCGAAACCTCAATCAAATTCGGGAATGGGCGTGCGAGTGCGACGCTGATGTGCGCTGGCACTATCGCCGGATGTTTCAGTCGAACGAGGCCGACAGAGCGGACTAACTCACGTGGCAGCGCCCTCAAGCAAGTAGCCGATCCATGGTTCAGTCGCAGAAAGAGCGTCCGGTCATCCTCATAGTCGAGGACGAGTTTCTGATCCGCATGGCGACGGCGGACGCGATCAGGGATGCCGGTTTTGAGGTAGTCGAGGCTGCCAGTGCCGAGATCGCCATAGGCATTCTTGAGAGCCGCTCGGACATCCGAGTAGTGTTTACCGACATTCACATGCCGGGAAGTATGGATGGCGCGAAGCTGGCCCACGCCATCAAAGACCGTTGGCCGCCTGTCCATCTGATCGCGACCTCGGGCCGCGTGGGGTTGGGCGACCTTGACCTGCCCTTTGGTACTCTCGTTTTGCCGAAGCCATACTTACCGGCGCAGGTTGCGCGGGCGCTCCGCACGCTTACTCGCTCTTCATAGAAGCAGTCGTCGTCGGGGTCGAGCCGTCCAGGCGCAAACTCGCCCTTGTTCGAGCTTTAGCTGAATCGGGTGGTGCCTCAGTTGGATTTTTCTTGCGCCGCACCGGCCCAGGTTCACCCGGATTGGCAGTGCTGGTGTCAACGGACAGGACCTCCGCAACGCGGGGGCGATTTCCGTCTAACTCTATTTTGACTCGCAGTGTGGTTCCTGCCGGAACGCTCACGTAGCCTGCCGCCTTGAGCACCGACACATGCAGGAAGGCGTCGCTCTCGCCATTGTCGACTTTGACGAAACCGATTTTTTTCTGGAGGTTGAACCAGCTCACCCGTCCTGTTGCGATCATGCAAGCCCTCGATTGTCGCGCGCGCTTTAGAGCCCAGGTCCCTGGCGGCTTTCGGGTGGCGACGTTGTCCCGTCTATATTGCCGAACTCCTCAGCGTACAACTCTCGAACCGTCTGGTGACACTCGCATGCATGGCGCTCGATCAGCTCCATGCTGAGGATTTTGAGTTTGCCACGTCGATATGTGATCATGCCCTTGTTCTGGAGTTGGGTTGCAACGCCTGTCACGCTCGTTCGCCTCACCCCGATCATCTGTGCCAAAAACTCTTGGGTAAGTGGCAACTCACTGCCCGCGAGATCGTGCATCCTGACCAGCCACTTGCACATGCGCTGTTCGACACTATGCAGCGCATTGCAGGCACTGGTTTGCTGAACCTGTCCGAGGAAGAACTGCTCGTACTTCATCAGCAACGTAAGGAACTCAGGTGAGGATTGCGCGACGGCTTTGACGTGCTCTGCAGTCACCACGCTCGCTTCTCCAGGCACCTGCACCACCACTCTATGCAGCGACACTTTGCTGTCCAGAGCTTGCGCGGCACCAAAGACCCCATCGTTTCCAATCATCCCGCTTTCGATTGCCGCGCCGTCCCCTAATTCAACGACACTTGAAATTACGCCTGAGTGCGGGAAATACACCTTGCTGAGCCGCTGACGGCTCTCCGCGAGCACCTGACCGTGCTGCAGTTCGATGACGCGAAGATGCGGCCGAAGATCTAGGATATCGACGGGGCTTGCTCTGGATAGAATGGAATTTGTTGGTGAATGCAGCATGAGTGCTTTCCTTGCATATGCAGGCGAAAGCACAATCAACTTCCAGCCACCGACGCCTACGGACCGAGCCTTGGCCGGTGATGACTCCAATGTGGGCGCGTGTGAGAACAATAGCGAATCATTCGTCAAACTATTTACTCGCGCTGTGTCAGCTACCGTGCAGTCCGAGTGTCCGGTAGCAGACGGACCATTTACCGGCGTCGTTAGAAGATTTGCGTACGTGACAAGCGGAATTGAGCCGAACCGAACGCGACTTCCGATTCGACCCATCGCCGACTTGGCTGTGCGCCATCAGCTCGGTCGTTGGCCCGAGCCTATCTTGAATGCGATAGGCAGGGTCAGCCCATGGACTGATTTGTAGACGCTGGCGCAACGTTCGAACGCGCTTCGGATCAAGTCTTGAGTCGCTTGATCTTGCTTCCTGATGACAGCGCCGGTCAGAACGAGACTGCCCAACCCGCCAAGCCAAAGGGTCTCGGCATCGGGGACGGAGTAGGTTGCAGCGTGCTCTGTGACCTTCACCTCCGTGAGGCCAGCTCCGTCCAGCAAGCGGAGGAATTCGCCCGAATCGGAATAACGAAAGACATTGTGGCCCTGCGGCACGCCTAACGGCGCCGATACGCCGATCTCGGCAATAGCCTCACGGAAGATGCCTTGAATACGCGGGCGCGACGGATCATCCCACCATGAAAATGCAATGCCTCCGCCGGGCGATAAGGTTCGTACGCACTCTGCGACAGCGAGTTCTGGCCGGGGAAAATGTCCGCGCCCGAAGCGCAGACGACTGCGTCAAATCTGCGATCAGGAAATGGGAGATGTTCTAGTCAGCCTCACGATATTCGACCGTGGGGTAGAGTTGCTGGGCCAGTTCTATCATTCGCGGTGACAAATCAACGTGCGCCGCGATTTGCGGCTGCGGCTGTAAGAGCACCCGGCCCGCTCGCGACATCCAGCAGACGCGTACCCGGGTGCAAATGCACCGCGTCGAAAAGAGGATTGGTAGCCAGCGCAGTCACCGCGGCAAAAAATGCGTGATAGCTCTTTGCCAAAGCATCATGGCCTTGCCGTTCGAAGGCGCGCAGTCGTTCCGCATCGCTGTTGGAGAGTTCTGTTGGAGACATGCCCCCTCCTTGTGCCACCACAACAATAGCAGCTTCCGGGGCAGCCAACATGGCAGATGCTTGTTCCCGGCCCTTAACGGACGTGCCCGTACGCTGCTCCGACTTCACCTTTCGGGGGGAAAAGCGGACATTGCTGCTCTTGCTTTCGCGACAGGTCTCTAGATGGCGGACTTCAACTTCAGACCAATGAACCACCGGCGGATCACGCCCAATTGGGCCACAGGAAAGATGGCGGATTGCACGGATCGAATGCGGACTTCTGATTATCCGAGCTTCGGATCAAGAGTTGTCGACCAGAGCGCCACATCAGCGCGATCGCGCAATGTTACGGTCATCTGTCCGGTCGCCCCCTCTATTCTGACGTGGCCAAAAAACTGCATCCCTGCATTTGGCGGCAGGTTCTGCTTGTTCAAACCCGGCGCCTTGATGAATTTTACTTCTGGCCCAAAGGTATTATCGAGTTCGTTCGGCCCAAAGGTCCCGGCGTGCAATGGCCCGGAAACGAATTCCCAGAATGGCTCAAAGTCCTGAAATTGCGCCTTGTCGGGATTGTAGTAGTGGGCGGCAGCGTAATGCACATCGGCCGTCAGCCAAACGGTATTGGTCACGCCCGAGGTTTTGATAAAGCGCAGAAGGTCGGCAATTTCGAGTTCGCGTCCCCGCGGCGGCCCATCACCCTGCGCGAACGCCTCGGAGCCCTTTTTGTTGGGCGCATCGTCATAAACGATAATGCTTAGCGGCATGTCCGACGCGATCACCTTCCAGGTGGCGCGCGAATTCAGCAGCGCCCGTTTCAGCCAAGCAAGCTGGTCGGGCCCGAGAAAGTAGCTGTCAGGCCCGTACGCCGTTTGCAGGTTCGGCCCATTGGGACCACGATAGCTGCGCTCGTCCAGCATGAAGACATCCAGATGGGGGCCATAACTGAGTGTGCGATAAACGCGGCCCGGCTCAGCGAGACTCTCGCGCATCGGGTACATCTCGTGGAATGCACGGGCCGATCGCGCGGCAAGCAATGAGATGTCGCGCACCTTGTAAGCGGCAGGAATTTCTTTTGACGCCGACCAATTGTTCATCACTTCATGATCGTCCCATTGGACGAAGATCGGCACTTCCGCGTTGAAGGCGCGCAAATTATCATCGAGGAAATTGTATTTGTGCGCGGCGCGGAACTCGTCGAGAGTTTCGGCGACCTTGGCCTTCTCCGGAATGGTGACGTTTTTCCAGATCTTGTTATCCGGCAACTTCACCTCCGCAAGGATAGTGCCGTCGGCATAGATCGTGTCGCCGGAGTGGAGCAGGAAATCGGGACGATGCTTGCGCATGGTCGCGAAGGTAAACATGCCGCCATCATCGAGATTAATACCCCAGCCTTGTCCGGCAACGTCGCCGCCCCAGACAAAGCTGACGTCGCGCCGGTCGCCGGGAGCAGTTCGAAAGCGACCGACCACCGGCTCGCTCGAAACGTTGACATGCGAGAGGTCGCGGAATTTGATCCGGTAGAAAATGTCCTGCCCCGCCGGCAGATTTTCCAGCAGCATCTTTGCCGTGTAGTCGCTTTCGGGCAGCGCTGCGATCGGCGGCAAAGTTCTGGCGTTGTTGAACGATTCCGTTGTGGCGACTTCGACGATCATCTGCGATGGCCGGTCTGCACGAGCCCATACGACACCGCCGTCGGCGCCGATGTCGCCGGATTGAACGCCATGGGTGATTTGTGGGCGGTCGTCGGCACGGCTGAGATAGGGCATCGCGATTAGCCCAAGCGCGCCGGTGCTTGTTGCCGCAGCGGCTTTCAAGAAGCGCCTTCGTGAAATTCGAATTGTCATGCAGGGTCTCCTTCAACAATCGGAGCGGGCGAAACTGCGACCCGATCTAGGCAAGTTGTATGACGTCCCAATTACACAATTGCGGTGAGTGAATTGCCAGTGCCACCCCGCCGTAGACCAGTACCCGGCGAGCTTTCGCCCGAGTGTCAAACCTTTGCACCATTGTAGCGGAGCAAAGTCGAGCGAGATAAGGAGCGCCGCGGCTGTCGCACGTCTGCGGAGCTCCCGGCGATATCTGAAGGCGCGGCGCTAGGCGCGCATCGCAGCTACTGTTCGCTACCTGAGCCCAAGGGTAAAACCGCATTGGCGGAGAGAGTGGGATTCGAACCCACGGTACAGTTTCCCGCACACACGCTTTCCAAGCGTGCGCCTTAAGCCACTCGGCCATCTCTCCGGATGCCCTCTCTTGAAGCGCCAAGCGGGATTTGGCAAGTGAGTCCGGGCGGTGCCGGCAGCAATATGATCAAGCTTTTGTAAACGCTTCGGTTTATTGCTATCGGAATGAACCCGCCCCCGCGGTCGGAAGCGGCCAAGGGCGCTTATTCACGTCGGGAATATAACGGGAATCTCACAGCACGGGATATTCATGCGACCCGCCCCATTCAGGCGGGAGGCCAAAGCTTGCGGCGTGGGCTAGCTCAGTGATGTCGCGCGCTCAAATTTACCGAGCGCAGCGACCACTCCGCGGCCAAATCGGATTCCGGCAACTCAGTCGGCGCGTCATCAATCCGGGTGGCCTGTAGCGCGTCGACGAAATCGGCAAACCATCCGTGGATGGTGCTGGAACGAAGCCTTTCCATCATCGCTTCCCACCGCATTCGCCGCTCGATCAGCGGCATGGTGAGCGCAGTCGCGATAGTGCGGGCCATGCCATCGATGTCGTGCGGATTTACCAGAAGCGCAGTGTCGAGTTCGTTCGCTGCTCCGGCGAATTTCGATAATACCAGCACGCCGGGATCGGCCGGGTTTTGCGCGGCGACATATTCTTTCGCCACCAGATTCATTCCGTCCTGCAGCGGAGTGACAACTCCGACCTGCGCGGTTCGATAGAGCCCGGCCAGCACGGTCTGGCTGAATCCCTTGTTGAGATAGCGGATCGGCGTCCAGTCGACCTCGCCATGTCGGCCGTTCACGTCGCTGACCAATCTGGCCAATTCGCTCTGCAGATTTCCGTAAGCCTCGATCGCTCCACGCGACGGGGTCGCGATTTGCAGCAGTGACACGGTGCGCGCCAGCGTCGGCTGCACCGTCCACATCCTGTCGAACGCGTTGATGCGATTGATCAATCCTTTGGAATAATCCAGCCGATCGACACCGATAGCCAGCTTCTCTCCATCGAGGCTTCGCCGCAGCCGCGAAACATCCGGGTGCGCTACCGCTTTTGCCGCCTGCTGCGCGAATTTCTCCGGGTCGATGCCAATGGGGAATACCGCAACATGCGTCCTACCAAAATGCGAGGTAATGACGCCGTCTTGAGCCACCAGGCCGAGATTGCTTTCGATGTAGGAAACAAAATTCTCCCAATCGTCGCGGGTCTGAAAACCGATCAAATCGTAGGCCAGCATCGATTCGATCAATTCGCGATGATTTGGGACGCCTTCGATGATGGAGCGCCCGGCCCAGGGCGTGTGCAGGAAGAACCCGAGCGGCTGGGTAACACCGAGTTTCCGCAATTCAGCGCCGAGCGCCAGGAAATGGTAGTCCTGGACCCAGTATGCCGTATCAGGTTTTTTGAACCGCAACAGCGCGCGCGCCATGAAGGCGTTGACTTCACGATAGGAAAGATAATCGCCATTGGAAGCGCGGATCAGATCAGCTCGTGAATGCAGCGCCGGCCATAATGCCGAATTTGCAAAACCTTCGTAATATCCCCCATAGTGCGCGGCCGGCAGATCCAGCATCGCCAGGGCGCCTGCCCCCAGCGCTTCAATTTCGGCGAACGGCTCCTTCTGTGAACCGTCGCGCACGCGGCCGCTGGAACCCACCCAAATCGCTCCGGAATTCTCCACAACCGGCAACAGCGCAGCCGCAAGCCCACCTGTCATGGGTTCATTGGCTTTGCCCCGCGCCACACGGTTTGAAACGACTACGAGATTCACTGCGGCCTCGCGCTACTCCGCTTCGGTGTTTAACCAACGTTCATCAATATGGTTCCGCGTTAAGGTTTCATCGAATTGAAACCAAATTCAGACCGCGAAGCGGCGGAACTATTTCGCGGCAATTTCACGCAAGAAAATGACTCTCAGAGATAGTCGCGAACTGTAGCGTTCTTCCTTTTTGCGCAATTATTCGTCGGTTATCTCCGACCCGGCGCTGATTCAATCAACTGCGCGAGCCAATCGCGCACATCACGCGGTTCATCAAAATGACCAGCAACACCTTTTGCGCGTCTTCCTACCGAAAAGGCCAGCCCACCCAAATGAGGCATGATTGCGAATACGCTCTCATCGGTGACATCGTCGCCGATGAAAATCGGCCGACGGCCCTTGAACGGATCGTGCGCCATCAACTCGGTCACGCCGGATGCCTTGTTGAAGCCTGAGTGCTTGATCTCGCAGACACATTTCCCTGGCATCACTTCAATCGGAGCGTTCGGCAGGTCAGCCCTGATCAAGGACACAGCTTCGTAAATTGCCTTTTCAGCATGCGGCGCTAGTCGATAATGCAGCGCTAGTGAATAACCCTTGTCTTCCAGCAGAATGCCTGGGCTTAGCTTGGCTATCGCGGCCAAGCGACGTTTCAATTCCTTGTCCATGGGCGGGGCTTCGGTGGCCACCGCCTCACTATCGGTGGCGAGGCGCATTTCCGCGCCGTGCCCGCCGACCGCCGGAAACTGGTCCGGCGCAAATATCAGATCGATATCGTTCAGTGATCGTCCACTGACAAGCGCAAGTGCGCCCGAGGTTTTCTCAAGCAGCTGGTTGAGCGTTTTCGCGAGACCTGGCGGGACCCATACCTCACGCGGTGTCGGCGCGAGATCAAGCAGCGTGCCGTCAATGTCCAGCAGGACCGCGACCTGGCCCAACTCGCGGGCAAATTCCCGCGGCAAAAGCTCGGCTTCGGTTTGCTTCCTTGAAACCTCTGAGTGCAACGGCGGCACCTCGGCCAAATCCTGCTTCATGAAATCCTACTCCACAAAGGCCAGCGGGCGAGCAATAGTTTCCAGGCTTTGGCGTTCGGCCGAAACGGCAAAACGCCAGGCCACCACCGCCGCCCCGATCATCAAGCCGGAACCGAGCAAATAACCTGCGAAAACGCTGTTGCGCGACCCGGTATCGATTAGCGCGCCGAACAAGGCGGGTCCAGCTACCCCGCCAATTCCGGTCCCGATCGAATAAAACATGGCAATGGCCAGCGCGCGCACCTCCAATGGGAAGGTTTCGCTGACAGTCAGATAGGCGCTACTCGCCGCCGGGGAAGCGAAGAAGAAAATCACCATCCATGCGATGGTCTGGCTCTGCGCGCTCAACACGCCGATCGAAAACAGGTAACCGGAAAGCGCCAGCAGCGCTCCGGAAATTCCATACGTGAAAGTAATCATGGCGCGTCGGCCCAAGGTATCGAACAATCGGCCTAGCAGCAGGGGGCCGAGGAAGTTGCCCGCGGCGAAGGGAAGGATGTACCAGCCGACCTGACTGGCCGTGATTCCATAGAAATCCGTCAGCACCAGCGCGAAGGTGAAGAAGATCGCGTTGTAAAAAAACGCCTGCGCGGTCATCAAAGTCAATCCAACCAGGGCGCGACGGCGATACGCCGAGAACACCGTGTGCGCCACTTCGCCAAGCGGGGTGTGGTCGCGCATTCTCAATCTGATTTTCGGCCAGGCATGCTGACGCGGGTCCTGGACCCGCCCGATCACCGATCGCTCGATGTCATCCACGATCGCATGCGCCTGATCGGGCCGACCGTGAATCATCAGCCAACGCGGGCTTTCCGGAATCCACATTCGCATCACAAACACTATGAGGCCGAGGCACGCACCGCTTAGATAGGCCAGCCGCCAGCCAAGATCGGGACCAACGATCGCCGGATCCAGCAGCACAATCGCGCTGGTCGCGCCAATGGCCGCCCCAACCCAAAAGCTGCCGTTAATCACCAGATCGGTCCATCCGCGGTAACGCGCAGGGACAAGTTCCTGAATAGTCGAATTGATCGCGGTATATTCACCGCCGATGCCGGCGCCGGTGAGAAATCGAAACAGCGCATAGCTTGGCAGATTCCAGGACAGGGCCGTTGCCGCAGTGGCCGTCAGGTAGAGCGCCAACGTGATGAAGAACAGCTTCTTGCGGCCGATCCGGTCGGTGAGCCAACCGAAGCCGAGCGCACCGAGCACCGCGCCTGCGAGATAGGCGCTGTTGGAAAACCCAACGTCGAAATTGCTGAATTGAAGTGTCGGACTTTCCTTCACCGCTCCGGAAAGCGCCCCGGCAAGCGTCACCTCCAAGCCGTCCAGAATCCAGGTAATCCCGAGCGCGACCACCACGCGAGTGTGGAAGCCGCTCCAACGCAAACTATCAAGCCGGGCGGGAATGCTGGTTTCGATGATCCGATCGCCTTGCTTTGGAGCAAGCGCCGGAGCGAGACTGCTGTCATGAAGTGCCAAACTGTGCTGCCGATCCATCGATGTGGCCGATGAAAAGAGAGTTTGACCGCAATGGTCCAACATTCTCGAGGCTAATGGCGGCACAGTCATGCCTGCCGACCACAATAACGTCTATGCTGCAGGCGAGTTCCCTTTTCGAGAACTGCCTGACTCGACGATAATGACGATCTAACTGATTGTGGGAGCTGACAGACTAGCCTGAAAGCGACTCGCGCACGCGCCGGATATCACGCGGCTCGAATATTTCCCATGAAGCGTTCCAGCTCCTCGCGCAAACGCAGGCTTTCGCTTGAAAGCGTCTTCGCCGAATTCAGCACCTCGCCCGATGCAGCCCCGGTTTCGCTCGCGCCACGATTGACTTGCATGATATTGGCAGCAGCCTGATGAGTTCCTTGCGCGACGCTTTGAACGTTACGCGCGATTTCCTGCGTTGCCCCGCTTTGCTGCTCGACCGCGCTCGCGATCGCCGAAGCTATGCTTGAGATCTGGCCGATGGTGCCACCGATTTCCTTGATGGCAGCGACCGATTCCTGCGTCGCACCCTGCATGCCGGAGATGTGCGACGAGATCTCATCAGTGGCCTTGGCGGTCTGGCTGGCCAGTGATTTGACTTCCGCGGCGACAACGGCGAACCCTCGGCCGGCGTCACCGGCGCGAGCGGCTTCGATAGTCGCGTTCAGCGCCAGCAGATTGGTCTGCTCGGCTATCGCCGTGATGAGTTTCACGACGTCACCGATCTCTTGAGCGGCGCGTGACAATTTTCCGATG
>NZ_DATEPI010000297.1:0-11302 GCF_035273305.1 Bradyrhizobium sp.
ATTTGACGCTGAGCCAGCATATGCCTCAAGCGCATGCCGAAAGCTGAAATTGATGTCCGTTCGCATTGTTGATGTCCGTGAAGTTACGAAGCCGATCTCCTCGCCGATCCGCAACGCCTATATCGATTTCACCAAGATGACGACGAGCCTGGTTGCTGTCGTGACCGATGTGATTCGCGATGGCAAAGCCGTGGTCGGTTACGGCTTCAATTCCAATGGCCGCTATGGACAGGGAGGTTTGATCAGGGAGCGTTTCGCGCCGCGACTGATCGAGGCAGACCCGAAGAAATTGCTCGATGATACCGGCGACAATCTCGATCCCGATAAAATCTGGGCGACGCTGATGTCCAACGAGAAGCCGGGCGGGCATGGCGAGCGATCGGTGGCCGTCGGCACGATCGATATGGCAGTGTGGGATGCGGTGGCGAAGATCGCGCGCAAGCCGCTATTTCGATTGCTGGCAGAACGGCACGGCCGAAACGCCAACTCGCGCGTGTTCGTGTATGCCGCGGGTGGTTATTATTATCCTGGCAAGGACCTCTCGATGCTGCGCGCCGAGATGCGTGGTTATCTCGATCGCGGCTACAATGTCGTAAAAATGAAAATCGGCGGCGCGCCGATCCCGGAAGATCGCATTCGTATCGAAGCCGTGCTCAAGGAGATAGGCAACGAAGCGCAACTGGCTGTCGACGCCAACGGCCGCTTCGGCCTCGAGACCGCGATCGCCTACGCCAAAATGCTGCGTGACTATCCATTGTTCTGGTATGAGGAGGCCGGCGACCCCCTGGATTTCCAGCTCCAAGCGGCACTCGCCGAATTCTATCCCGGCCCGATGGCGACCGGTGAAAACCTGTTCAGCCATCAGGACGCGCGCAACCTTCTTCGCTACGGCGGGATGCGGCCGGACCGTGATTGGCTGCAGTTCGATTGCGCGCTGTCGTACGGGCTGTGCGAATACCAGCGCACTCTCGAGGTGCTAAAACAGCAGGGATGGTCGCCGAGCCGCTGCATCCCACATGGGGGACATCAGATGTCACTCAACATCGCCGCCGGATTGGGTCTCGGCGGCAATGAAAGCTATCCGGATTTGTTCCAGCCGTATGGAGGTTTTCCTGATGGCGTTCGAGTTGAACAAGGTCACATCACCATGCCGGATATATCCGGCATCGGCTTTGAGGGAAAATCTGACCTTTACGTGGAGATGAAGGCGTTGGCTTCGTAAGTCGATCAGGTTAGCCGCATATCCAGCAAGCGGCGGCCTTCGCTTTTAATCAGTCGCTTGACGGCGCTGGACGCGGCGATCTCGCCGTGATTGGCATATGCTTCATGGTTTTTCTCGATGTCCTCGAGGCGATAAAGATAGTTGACCATGATCCCCGCTGATTCACGCAGGCCTTTTGGCGAAAGATCGCCCAGCCAATCGATCCGCTCCAGCCGCGCGCCGTTGCCGATGTGGAATCGCTCGACCGAATCAATCAACCTGCCTTTGGGCGTGCGTGCCTTCAGGAAATAATGCGCTGCGAGTGGTTCAAGCACCGAACGCAGTTGCGCCGCGAGTTCCGGATTTGCGAACCAATCTGGCGTATCGAGATGTTGCAGGACCGCCCGATCGTCATCGGCGATCGGAACATCATCCGCCTGTTTCACCCATTCCATGAAGCCGGGTACCGGAGACAACGTCACGAAGTTTTCGAGCTTCGGCAATTCGCGTTGTAATTCCTCGACCACCTGCTTGATCAGGAAGCTGCCAAAGGAAATTCCGCCGAGGCCGCGCTGGGTATTGGAAATCGAATAGAATACGGCGGTGCGGGCGCGCGCCGTCGGCACAAGCTGCCGGTCTTCGGCGAGCAGCGGCGCGATAGCCCCCGGAATTGACTCTGTTAGCGCCACCTCCACAAAGATCAGCGGTTCGTCAACCAGCGCCGGATGAAAAAACGCGTAACATCGGCGATCGATCGGGTCGATTCTGCGGCGCAGGTCGTCCCAATCACGGATTTCATGAACCGCCTCGTAGCGAATAATCTGCTCGAGAATGTTCGCTGGTGTCGACCAATCTATCCTGCGCAGCACGAGAAACCCCCTGTTGAACCACGAGGTCAGCAGATGGGCAACGTCGCGGTCCAGCGCGCCCAGTTCCTTGTGACCCTTCATGAGGCGGAGTAGATCGGCGCGCATCGCGACCAGATCGCTGGTGCCCCCCGGCGCCCGGTTCAATCGTCGGATCAATTCCTGGCGGCGCGGCTCCGAGGCAAAATGCAGCTCACTGGCGTCTTCGTCGCTGGGCTGCGTGCGCCAGCTTTCAACTGCCTTGGCGAGCTTTTCCCGGTCTGGACCGAAGTCACGCGTCAGGGCCTCGAACAATGAAAGCCGTTCGGCCTCGTTCAGATGATGATAGCGGTCGAGAATCTCGCGCGCGATCGCTGTGCCGGAGGCTTCGCCCCGGCCGGAGAGCAGGGCTTCGCACAATCCGATCAGTTCAGCCCCATCCGGCTTTGCCTCCGGTGAGCCGACGCGGCGAAGCAGGATGCGGCCGCGCTCCGAGATTGAGGTGAGGAGGTCCGAGAAAAAAGCGTTGCTACTCATGTCGCGCGGTCAGCTCCAGTTTGTCAGGAACTTACACGGGATTTAAGGCAAAGCCGATCACAATCAAGCGGCGCTGATCGCGTTGATTCGTTTTTACTCCTCGTTTTGTTCTTCGAAAATCAAGCCTGAAACGCAATTGCCAGCCGGGTCTCGCGTGTCCTGATGACAGGGATTGGCGTTTCAGCGATACTAAAAGTCCAGATACCGCCGGGATAAATGAACAGGTTGCCGCAAGACCGAGGATTCGAATTATGAACAGCCCGGCCCGGGTGATCAGTTTCGTTAACGCAGCGCATTTCATCGACCACTATTCAATGTTGATCTTCGCCGCTGCAGTCATCGTCATGGGACCGGCGCTCGGCATGTCCTATTCGGAGCTGTTGCCCTACGCCACGCCGGGGTTTGTGGCCTTTGGCGCCGGCTCGCTGCTGACCGGCTGGCTCGGCGATCGCTGGAGCCGGCGTCATATGATGGCGATCTTCTTCGCCGGAATTGGCGCGTCGATGATCGCCGTCGGCCTTGTGCAGTCACCGCTGCAGCTCGGCGCAGCGCTGTTGTCGATCGGTGTGTTCGCGTCGATTTATCACCCGGTCGGCACCGCAATGATCGTGTCCTATGCCGATAGGCTTGGCCGCGAAATGGGTCTGAACGGCGTTTGGGGCAATCTCGGGGTTGCCTCTTCGGCGCTGGTCACCGGCATAGCCGGCCAGTATCTCGGATGGCGCTGGGCTTTTATCATTCCAGGCGTAGTCACGCTGTTGATCGGTTTGGCCTTCATGAGCACCGTGGTCCATGAGGATCGCTCCGGCCACAAACAGGCGGCCGCGCAAGCCCGCGTCGCGAAACAAGACATGTGGCGGGTGATCGTGGCGTTATTGATCGTGGTGATCGCTATCTCGACCACCTTCAACGCCGTGACGGTGGCGTTGCCCAAACTGTTCGCCGAACGGCTCACTGACTTGACTAAAAGTCCGGCCATGCTCGGCCTCATTGCAGCCTGCGTCTATGTTTTCGGTGCGATGACGCAATACACGATCGGCAAGTTGATCGATCGCTATTCCCTCAAGGCGGTCAGTCTTCCGCTGTCTTTTGTGTTGGCGCCGTTCCTCTATCTGGCGGCGACGTTGTCGAACCTGCCGCTCATCGTCGCCGCCATCGGCATCGTCATGGGCGCATTTGGGCAAGTGACCGTGAACGACGCGATGGTCGGCAAATACACCAGCGAGGAATGGCGGTCGCGCGCCTATGCTGTTCGTTATTTCGTCGGCTTCACTGCAGCGGGTGCTTCGGTAGGGCTGGTCGCCTGGCTGTACGAGCAGGGCGGCTTCGTCACCATGCTGCACGCATTCGCAGGTTTGTGCCTGCTGGTCATCGCCGCCGCGATCATTCTGCCGACCGAGATCAAGGTGACGGCTCAAGTGCGGTGAACGCCCGAAAGTTCAAACGAAACCGCTCCCATCTTCGAAATTCTGAGGGCGCATCAGCACCGCCAGCGGACCCCATCCACTGCGAAGCGCATGTGCAATTGCACAAATTCGCGGCAGTTCGAGGCTGACAACTTCGCAAAACCCCAATTTTCCGACAGTTTCGATCGGCCCGCGGTGCTGGCATGTCGATTGCACTTCCTGAATGCGGCGCCTCAAACTCTTCGCGAAAGAAGGAAGCTGTAATGTCATATCTCGTCCCTTCGGAATTCGTCACCAAGATGGTGGATGCCGGGGAATCCAAAATATTCATGTCCACCCGGGACACGGTGATCCGGGCCTATATGGCCGGCGCGATCCTCGCATTGGCTGCTGCGTTCGCAGTGATGGTGAACGTCCAAACCGGCTATCCGATCATCGGCGCTATTCTTTTTCCGGTGGGCTTCTGCATGCTTTATCTGCTGGGATTCGATCTCCTCACCGGGGTGTTCGTGCTTAGCCCGCTTGCGTTGATCGACAAGCGGCCGGGAGTGACCCTTGGCGGCGTGCTGCGGAATTGGGGCCTGGTATTCATCGGCAATTTCCTGGGCGCTCTGACTGTGGCCGTCATGATGTCGATCGTTTACACTTACGCCTTCTCGACACCACCGGACAAAGTCGGCGTGGTGATTGCCGGCATCGGCGAGGCGCGTACGCTCGGCTACGCCAAATACGGCGCCGCCGGCATGCTCACGCTGTTCATTCGCGGCATGCTTTGCAATTGGATGGTCTCTACCGGCGTGGTCGGAGCCATGATTTCCACGACGGTTCCCGGCAAGGTAATCGCGATGTGGATGCCGATCATGGTGTTCTTCGCAATGGTGTTCGAGCATTCCGTCGTGAACATGTTCCTGTTTCCTTCGGCGCTGCTCATGGGCGGACATTTTTCGATCCTGGACTATTTCATCTGGAACGAAATTCCGACCGTCGTCGGCAATCTGGTCGGTGGGCTTTCGTTTACGGGACTGACCTTGTACGCCACCCACGTCAGGACGGCCCCTAAGCGCGATGTCAGAGCAGTGCGGGCGCGCGCGGTTGCCTGATTTGCTCGGGCAAGGGAGCCTTGCCTCGAGTAAGGTAAGGCTCCTCTTTTTTTGGCCCTGATGCATGCCGCGCGAATTGCAAATATCGATCGGGCAGCATTCCGACAAAGGTCGCAAGCAGACCAATCAGGATTTTCACGGCGCCCTGATCCCCACCGAGCCGCTCTTGAGCCTCAAGGGCGTTGCGATTGTGCTGGCGGATGGGATCAGCAGCAGCAACGTCAGCCAGGTCGCAAGTGAATCGGCCGTAAAGAGTTTTCTCACCGATTACTATTGCACCTCGGAATCCTGGTCGGTGAAAACCTCGGCGCACCGAGTATTGGCCGCTACCAATTCCTGGCTACATTCTCAAACGCGTCGAAGCCACTACTCCTACGACAAGGACAAAGGTTACGTTTGCACCTTGAGCGCAATCGTCATCAAGTCCACCACGGCGCATATTTTTCATGTCGGCGATTGTCGAATCTACCGGCTGGCCGGCAGCGCGCTCGAGCAGCTTACGGAAGATCACAGGCTCATTGTTTCATCGGAGCAGAATTACCTGAGCCGTGCCCTGGGCATCAATCCGCAGATCGAAATCGATTACCATGCGGTTCAAGTCGAACGAGGCGACGTGTTCGTGCTGGCGACTGACGGGGTTTACGAGCACGTCAGCCCGCGCCTCGTCGCCGCTGCGATCAATGACAATCCGCAGGACCTGGACAGGGCGGCAACCATCATCGTTGACGATGCTTTCGAGCGCGGCAGTCCGGACAATCTCACCGTCCAGATCGTCCGGATTGATGAAGTGCCGGATGGCGCCGCGGCCGAGATCTTGAGCCAATCATTCGAATTGGCGTTGCCGCCGCTGCTCGAGGCAAGGACTGTATTCGACGGCTATCGTGTCGTCAGGGAGGTGCATGGCAGCAGCCGCAGCCACATCTATCTGGCGGTAGACATCGAAACCGATGCCCTCGTGGCCATAAAGATCCCCTCAATCGACCTGCGGAACGATCCGGCTTACCTCAAGCGCTTGATGATGGAACAGTGGGTGGCGCGCCGGATCGATAGCCCGCATGTGCTGAAAACCTTCCTGCCTGCAAGAAAGCGCAATTACCTTTACGTTGTCACCGAATTCGTCGAGGGCCAGACCCTGACGCAATGGATGATCGATCATCCAAAGCCCGATTTGGAAAAGGTGCGCGGCATCGTCGAGCAGATCGCCAAGGGTTTGCGCGCGTTTCACCGCAAGGAGATGCTGCATCAGGACGTCAGGCCGGACAACATCATGATCGACAAGACCGGGACGGCGAAGATTATCGATTTTGGTTCTACCAAGATCGCCGGTGTCGCCGAAGCCGCGCCGCAGCCAGACCGTCACGACGATATCTTGGGTACGGCTCAATATACCGCGCCCGAATATTTCCTCGGCGAGGGCGGCTCGCCGCGTTCGGATATGTTTTCGCTTGGCGTGATCACCTATCAGATGCTGACCGGGAAATTGCCGTATGGTTCTCAGGTTGCGAAGGCAAGAACCAGGTCCCAGTTCAGCAAATTGAGATACTACTCCGCGCGCGGCGAGAACCCGGGCATTCCGGCGTGGATTGATGGGGCGCTGCGAAGGGCGGTGCATCCGGACCCCTTCAAGCGGTACGAAAGCCTATCCGAATATACTTTCGATCTTCGCCATCCGAACGAAAAATATCTGGATTCGTCGGCTCGGCCCCTGATAGAGCGCAATCCATTACTGTTCTGGAAAAGCCTCTGCGCCGTCCTCGTGTGCATCATCCTCATCATGCTGATCGCTCAGCATGGCATTCGGCACTGAAGCCTATTAGAGGCCGCAACGCGCGCAAGCTGCTGAGAAGCTCGGGCGGCCAGCGGAATCTGGGTTTGCAGGCTCCCCCGCAATCAATCAGGATGGCCCTTAAAGGCTCAATCGTTCACCCGAGCCAAGGGGAGGCGAATTCGATGTTCAGGGAAATTTTGCCGCCGCTATCGGCTGCATATTTGGGGGTCTGTTTGATGATGGCTGGTCCTGCGAATGCCGACGCCTTGAAAGACGAAATCGCGCCGACCGGAAAGCTGCGGGTGGCAATCGCGATCAGCCCGGCCGGTGGCGCGTTCTGGTCAACCAAAACCGAAACGGGAGGGTATGCCGGGGTACCGGTCGATCTCGGCAAGGAGATGGCGGCCCAACTCGGGGTGCCCGTCGAATATGTCGTGCATCAGAATTCGGGACAGATTGTTGACGCCGTGGGGAAAGGCGCTTGGGACGTGACTTTCCTGCCTAAAGACCCCGAGCGCGAAGCGAAGATGTCGTTCGGGCCCACTTACGAGGTCGCGGATGCGACTTATATCGTCAAACCCGGTTCATCGGTGACGAATTTTCATACCCTGGATCAACCCGGCGTCAAGATCGCGGCCGTCAATAACACCACCACCATGCGCGGCGCGATCGCGCATTTGAAGAATGCAAACGTCACCGGCTATCAGACCTACGACGAGATCTTTGCCCTTCTCAAGAGCGGCGAGATCGATGCGTTCGCGTTGTCCCGCGACCAGCTCAACGCCATGGCCAAAAAGATTCCGGGCACTCGCGTGCTGGATGAGACTTTCAAGAAGACGGTCACCGCAGTGGCAGTGCCGCCCCACCGTCCTCAGGCATTGGCGTTCGTGACCAAATTCATGAACGACGCTACCTCGAACGGACTTTTGCGCAAGGCCTATGACAACAACGGCCTAAAGGACGCGCCGATCAGAACGCAATAATTCGAACAGTATAACGTCACGCGGGCAGCATCGGCGGATCCTCTCCGCCGATGCTTGCCGCAGGTTTAGCGCGGACGGAGACCTTTCGCATCGTTGTTTGGCGCACCCGTCGATTTGCCCGGCTGCAGCTTGACGGGCGGCTTTGCCTTGTTCGCTTGGCACGAAGCATCGCACGTCGGTCCGGGATGCCAATGGGAAGGCGGGCCAAAGCTGTAGGCGCTCGTGGCCCCGAGCAATATGCTGCCGGCGCTGGCAGCGAGAAGGAATCGGATGATCTTGTTGGTAGACATTGGGACACTCCTGTTGGGATGGATGGTGGTTTGGATGATTCACGGGTACGCGAATGCCGAACTCGACCGAGTTGGAGGCTCTACTGCGGACGAAAACCTTTGTTGCTGTTGGTCGGCGCCCCGGTCGACTTGGCCGGCTGCATCTTGGCGGTCAGCGGCTTGGTCGGCGGATAGACCGGCTTAATCGGGCGGGCGAAGCTCGCGCCGCTTGCGGCGGCGAGCACCAGACTGGCCGCGGTGGCGGCGAGAACAAACCTTACGATCTTGTCGGTAGACATCGAAACTCTCCTCGGCGTTTTGCTGATGGTTGGGTTGAGATGATTCACGGCTATGCGAACGCCGAATTCTCGGAGAGAGTTGATCATGAGCGCTGCAGCCTTCCTTCGTTTGACTCGCGTGCGTTGCAATGTTCCAGCCATGAGATCGCTCGCACATCGCGCCTCAGAAATGGCACGCGCGGCTTCCTACGGTATGCCGTATCGACAGCGTTATGCTTGCGTTGATGAACCAGGGTTGAACACTAAGCATCCTCCAATCGTAGGATGTGGATGCAAAATGGATCCCAGTGTTGCTTGTGTTTACGTCGCCAAGATCGTCATCGAAGATCTTCGTCGCGCAAAATGCCGGTGCTGTTTGAGGGTCGACAATGCGGATCGTCGAACTGATGTGCAATGATCTTTCCGGGCTCGATCGCGGACGGTGAGCCTAAGGGCACGATGAAAATCCCCGCGGTGAGTTTCCCGGTTCTGACCGCCTTTGTTAATGGATGCTGCCGAGTACGGGCTGGCGTTGTTGCCGACGCTTGCTGGATTTAGCGGGGGCTCAGTAGCGAGTGGCAATATGTAGCCGTGAACACGCGCGTACAGAGGCGTGCAGCCGATTCGGGCGCGGTTCGTTCCCCGCGCGTTCCCTGCGTTAACATACGGCCGGCTAGCGTCGCATTTTGAAACAGCGATGCTTTGAGATCAGGGACGCTGCAGCCGCCAGCCCACCACCGTCGCCTCGACGGTGCTGCCGGACTCATCATTGCGCCACTCGCCATTCACGTAGCGACAGGCAAATGGCAGTTGATACGTTCCGCTGTGGTCCTCGCAGAGTACCTGGACTGGCTGATCCCGCGGCGGTTCTCCTTCGCCATTGAATTCCGCCAGACGCCGTTCGCGCGTTGCCATTCCAATTCTCCGTCAAGCCGTAAGCCTTCCCGCGCTCAATCTGCCCAAGCCTGGCCTATCGCTGTTCTGGCAAGACCTCAACGCGCGAATGAGGTTTCCCTGTGATATCTTCAGCGCATCGCATTTAGCTCGCAAGGATTTGACTGCCGCGAGCACATCTTAACGAGGCCCTCGAATGATCGTCCGGATCGCTCTCATCGCCTCGGCGGTGCTCATCCCGTCGCTTCTGCCCGCCGGCCGCGCAGCGGCGCAGGACGTTCCCGGCATAGAAATCTGCACCGTCGAAAAGACTATGGAACGCCGCACCAGCTGCCTGCAGAGCAATGTCGACTTCCTGCACAAGACGATCACCAGGCTTTCCGCAGACCACCAGCAGAAACTGGATTCTGCCTATCGTCAGATCGACAGCCTGAAGATTGCAGTGGCTTCGCTGCAAAAGATCGTGGACGACCTGCAGACGACTAAAAAGAAGCCGGCCGAGGATCAAGCCAAGAAAGCCGAGCCGCCCCCGCCGGCAAAGGAGACCTCGCCGACGAAAGAGAATGCCAAGTGAAAGCGAAGAGCTTGCGCGGCTTCCTCAGCTCTTTTCACCGGACATCAGAGGTCCGAATAATTCCCAGCTCTCGCCTTTAAAGCGCATCATCTGAAGCTGCTCGAGCGGGGCGTAATCGGTCGGGCTTGTCTTGATTTTGGTGCCGGGTAGATAGATGCCGATTTCGAAATTCAGGTTGGCTGCCTGCTTGATGACATTGGCGCGGGTGAGATCATCGCCACACTGCCGCAGTACTTGCTCGAGGCCCTTCGCTATGCCGTACGCGAACACGGTTGCCGCGTCTTCCTGGTCGCCCTCCGGATACCACTTCGTCATGAACGTCCGCCATTCCTTCAGGCCGGGATCGTTCTTCCACTGGGGATCCTTGGGATCCTTCAGGTAGGCCGCGCTGAGAATGTCTTGTGCATTCTCGTATCCGGCCGGCTTCATGACGCTGCCCACAGAGACGGACACGTTGGTGAGGAAATGAATAGGTTTCCATTTCAGCTCGCCGGCTTTCTTGATCGACTGGGCTGCGAATTTTGGCGTCGATATATTGATCAGGATGTCCGGATTTGCTGATCTGATCTGTACGATCTGCGAATCCACTGTCGGCGAAGTGGTGTCGTACGAGGCCTCGATCACGATCAGCTTGCTGGCCTGATCACCAAGACCGTCATGCATTCCGATGACGTAGTCCTTTCCGAAATCGTCGTTCTGGTAGAGGATGCCGATGGTCTTGCCCGGAAGATTTTTAAGTATGTAGGCGGCGTAGATGCGGGCCTCGACCTGGTAGTTCGGCTGCCAGCCCATCGTCCACGGGAAATTCTTCGGGTCGTTCCACTTGGCGGCCCCGGTGGAAACGAATAGCTGCGGTACCTTTTTCGCGTTCATGTATTTTTGAATCGCGGTGTTGCCGGGCGTCCCCAGCGAATTGAAGATCAGCAGAACCTCATCGTCCTCGACCAGCTTGCGCGCCTGCTCGACTGTCTTTGCCGGATTGTAGCCATCGTCATAGGAGATGAAATTGATCTTGCGGCCGTTGATCCCGCCTTCCTCGTTGAGCTTTTTGAAATAGGCGGCTTCTGTTTTGCCGATCGTTGCATAGGCGGAGAGTGGCCCGCTATACGGCATGATGTTGCCGACCTTGATCTCGGTGTCGGTTGCGCCGGGATCGTATTTCTTCTGCGCGTCGGCGGCGCTGGCCACGCCCAACACGAGAAATCCCGCGAGCGCGACGGATTTGGCGTAATTCAAGACATGGTGGTGCATCATCGTCCTCCCTGACGTTGCTGGCCGAAGGCTCAGGCATTGTCTTGTAGGGCAGCTCAGTGAGCCGTCGGATGGAATGCGCTCACCAGTATGCACGATTGGCGAGACGTTGCCAGCAACGGGTTCCGCTATTTTAGCAACCGACCGGCTGATCTAGATCCGGTAAAACAGAGCTCACCCGCAAGGACTGTCAAAC
>NZ_DATEPI010000298.1:0-4976 GCF_035273305.1 Bradyrhizobium sp.
TCGCCGCGCGCCACCAACCGGTTGTTGACGTAGATGTCGATTGCTTCTCCGACGCGCCGGTCCAGTTCGAGCACGCTGCCGGGCCCGAGTTTCAATAGTTCGCCGACATCCATCTTCGAACGGCCAAGCACGGCAGAGACCTGCACCGGCACGTCGAATACGGCTTCCAGATCGGCGGCAACGCGCGATGCCTGCTCGTCATCCTGGTAGGCAACGTCGTCGATTGCCGGGGTATCCGCGGCATTGAGGTCCGGAAGCGGGACCTGTCCATCGGTGTCACTCATGTTCTAATCCCCATGGCCTACGTTGCGGCCTGATTGCGAGACGCCATGTAACGCCGGACAAGTTCGTCGATCTTGGCCTGGATGGCCGCGCGCTCCAGCACGACGCCGCCGTCGGCCCACTCGATCCTGCAATCGCCGGTCTCGATTTCCGGCTCAGCCAGAATAACAATTCGCCCATCGAACCCGCTTTGCTTCGCCAGCCGTTCGACGTGGTCCCGCGCGGTCTCGTAGAGCGAATCGCTGACGCGCACCACCAGATGTGGCGTGGACACAAGGTGCGAGAAGCAATTGCTCACCAAGCCCGTGATTTCGCCAAGCGGTTCACGAAGGAGCAACTCGCTGCATAGTTTGCGCGCCACCGCGACGGCGACGTCGACGGCTTCGGTTTCCATCCTGGTCTCGATGCCGCAGAAGCGGGCCTCGATGGCCTTGATGCCGGTCCCGATATGCTCAAGCGCCAGCGCCACTCGTCGATCGCTTTCCGCTTTTGCCTCCCGCTGTCCGGCCTCGTATCCGTCTCGATAGGCGCGAGCCTCGGCAGATGCGATCTTCTGCGCGATTTCCGCTTGCGTGGCAGGCCGCTCGCGGGACTTGTCCGGTTCGGAAAAATCCAGGTCGAACAGGAATTTTGCGGGCGCGGCCATCAGTACACCAGCTCGTCGTCGGCGCGGTTCTTTGTCAGCATGATTTCACCCTTGGCGGCGAGATCCTTGGCCAGATTCACGAGCAGCGCCTGCGCCTCGTCGACATCGCGCAACCGTACCGGCCCGAGCGCGGCCATGTCGTCGAGCAGCATCTTGCCGGCGCGAGACGACATGTTGCCGAGGAAAAAGCCGCGGACCTCCTCGTTGGCGCTCTTTAGCGCGATTCCGAGCTTGTCCTTGTCCACATGGCGCATCAGCGTTTGGGCGGAAGCGGCGTCAAGCTTGACGAGGTCGTCGAATGTGAACATCAGCGCCTTGATGCGCTCGGCGGATTCCCGGTTCTCCTCCTCGAGGGAGGTGATGAAGCGGGTTTCGGTCTGCCGGTCGAAATTGTTGAATATTTCCGCCATTACCTCGTGGGCGTCGCGACGCCGTGTCTGCGACAGGTTGGACATAAATTCGGTGCGCAGCGTCTGTTCGACGCGCTCGATGACTTCCTTCTGTACCGCTTCCATCTTGAGCATGCGGTTGATGACGTCGAGTGCCATGTCCTCGGGCAGAATTGCGAGGACACGGGCGGCGTGTTCCGGCTTCAACTTCGAGAGCACTACCGCGATCGTCTGCGGATACTCGTTCTTCAAATAGTTTGCGAGAACCTCTTCCTGCACGTTGGAGAGTTTCTCCCACATGTTGCGGCCCGCCGGCCCGCGGATTTCATCCATGATGCCATTAACGCGCTCGGGCGGCAGGTACTGCTGCAGCAGTCTCTCGGTACCGTCGAAGGTTCCCATCAACGCGCCGGAAGCCGACATACGCGAGACGAATTCGAGCAGCAGGTCTTCGACAATATCAGCTTCGACAGTGCCGAGCGTTGACATCACCATCGACAGTTCGCGGACCTCGTCGTCGTCCAGCAGCGACCAGATCTTGCCGCCATATTGCTCACCCAGCGCCAGCATCAGGATCGCGGCCCGCCTCGGGCCGCTCAGCGCTGGCCCTTTTGGGCGCGCACCCTGACGCGCCGCCAGCGAGGAGATCACGCTGGTGATGTCGTTGGTGTTTGTGATTTGCGGTACGGCCATATCAGATCACGCGGGCTGTTCGCTGAGCCATTGACGAACAATGGAAGCGGTTTCGTTCGGGTTTCGCTCGGCCAGTTCACCTACCCGGTGCACCGATTGGGCATGCACCTGTCCCTGCACCTGCGCGACGTCGATCATCTGCGCGGTCGCATTGGGTCCGGGAACGAGGTTCTGCGCGGTGCCGTCACTCAGCGCGGCCACGGCATCGCCGGTCAGCGAAGCGACCTCTTCGGAGGCCAGGATGCGTTTGACCAGCGGACGGATCACCATGAACAACACCACCAGGCTGAGCAGCATCATCACCCCGAGCTCGATGACGTACATCACGTCGTCTTTGGTGAACTGTACCATGCCGAGGAGGCCGTTGGGCTCGGCGACGGGGGTCACTGCCGGCGCTTCGGCGAATTTGAGGTTCACGACTTCGAGCTGGTCCCCGCGCTTTTGATCAAAGCCGATCGAAGATCGAACCAACGCGGCGATGCGCTCGAGCTGCTCTTTGCTGCGCTCCTGATAAACCATCTCGCCTTTGTCGTTTTTGACGTAGCTGCCGTCGACCAGCACCGCGACGGAAAGGCGATTGACGCGTCCAGCCTCCGTCACTTCCGTTTTTGTCGTGCGCGAAATTTCGTAATTGTTGGTTTCCTCGGTCTTCTTGCTCTGGTCGCGCGCGGTGGAGGCATTGTCCCTGTTCTGATTGCCGGGCAGCTCGTTATTGACGGTGACCTGACCGGTGTTGTCCGAGGTGGCAGACGATTCCTCGCGGGTCTGGCTCGACCGGAGCACCCGGCCTTCGGGATCGAACCGATCCGAAGTCTGCGTGACCTTGTTGTAGTCGAAATCGGCCGAGACCTGGACACGGGCGCGACCGGTGCCGACCACGGAGGAGACGATCGCCTCAACCTGATTTCGCATCCGCTTCTCGAACCCGGCGCGGCGCTCGTCGGCAATGCTGTTGTCGGCCTCTCCGCTGGCGCCATCGGCGAGCAATTGGCCAGCTTCATCGACAATCGAGACGCGCTGAGGCTTGAGGCCGTTGACAGCGGAGGCGACCAGATGGCGGATAGCCTTTATCTGCTGCGGTTCGAGCGCGCCGCGCACGCGCACGACGATGGAAGCCGACGGCTCCGGCGCTTCGCGCGAGAACAGAGGTCGCTCGGGCAGCACGAGGTGAACCCTGGCCGCCTGGACGCGATCGATCGCATGTATCGTGCGGGCTAGCTCTCCCTCCAGCGCGCGCAAGTGATTGATGTTCTGTACGAAGCTAGTGGTGCCGAGCGCGTCGGATTTGTCGAAGATCTCGTATCCAACACCGGCGCCCTTGGGCAGGCCGCCTTCGGCGAGCTTCATGCGTAGCCGCGTCACCTTGTCTTTCGGCACCATGATCGCCGCGCCATCGTTGCGCAACTCGTAGGGAATGGCCTGGCGTTCCAGGTCCTTGATGATGGCCGAGGAATCCTCGAGGCTGAGCTCGGTGAACAGGGTTGTCATCTGAGGCGTGGTGACGCGCATGATGACAAAGCCGAAAAAGCTTATCAGCGCGGCTGTTACGGCGACCATCGCCATCAACCGCGAAGCGCCCAGCCCCTTCAGAAAACCAAACAGACCCTGCAAACCAACTGCCCCTAGGATTCGGCACCAAGAACCGACTGGGCAATTATTGCCTATGGGATGGTTTCGATATGGTTAACGAGGGTTAAGGGCTGCGGCGAAACTTCAACGTCGATAAAATCGGCTTCGCAAAAGGAAGCCGATTTTCGTCGAATGTTGCCGGTTCTGAAGCTGGTTTTTATTGCCGGTATTGCTGGATGCGGGTCGTGCGCAATCCCGCCAGGCCATGCTGATCGATCGAAAACTGCCAGGAAAGGAATTCGTCAACAGTCAACGTGTATCGGCTGCAGGCTTCTTCGAGGGAAAGCAGGCCGCCACGGACTGCGGCGACGACTTCGGCCTTGCGGCGAATAACCCATCGCTTGGTGCCGGGCGCAGGCAGATCGGCAATCGTTAAAGGGCTGCCGTCAGGCCCGATGACGTATTTTACCCTCGGGCGATGAGGTTCTGTCATGGTGTACTCACAAACTCTCAACCACTGAACTAACCGCAACAACCTACGCCCGGCGGCTTAAAATTTGCCTAAGCCTAACGCTTCAATGCGAATCTCCCCGAATTAACCGAAATTCGTTTGCCCCCAACGCCGCTCCTCTGCGGCGCTTTTAATGCTTTGGCGTCGAACATTGCTAGTCCAGCAGGGCAGCAGTGCTGCTCTATGCCGATCCAAAATCTCAGGTCGAGATGCCTTTGATCTGGTTCACCGTGTAGGTCTGGCCGTTGATCGACAGCAACGGCGGCGTTTGCGTGAGATCGACCGAGCTGACCATGCCCTGGATCTGCGTCGTAACCGCGACGGGGTTGCCGGAGCCATCGGTAGCGGTGGCGGTCATCTTGTATTGGCCTGGAGGCCATCGGGTGCCGTCGTTGCCCTTGCCGTCCCAGCCGAAGACCTGGTTCTGCCCAGCCTGGACGGGATAGCTGTTACTGTAGACGGTCTGCCCCGCGCTGTTGGTGATGGAGATGCTGACATTCGAGTCGGTCGGAACGCCGAGATTCCAGGTGGCCGCGCCATTCGCCAGCAGGGCGGTGCTGCCATCGACGATCGCTGTTTTGCCGACGAACGTCAGCGCCTGCGTCGATTGCGCAGTCTGCTGCAATGAAAGCATCGAGGCCAACTGATCGTTTGTCCTGAGCTGCTGCTCGACGCCGGCAAACTGAACGAGCTGCTGAGTGAACTGGTTGGTGTCCAGCGGGTCCAGCGGATTCTGGTTCTGCAACTGGGTGGTAAGAAGCGTCAGGAAACTCTGAAAATTTCCGGCAAGGGTGCTACCCGCGCTCGAGTTCAGAGATGCGGACTCAGAACTTGAGGCGGGTAGGGGTGTCGTTCCCGAAACAACATGATTTGTGACTGTTGTTAT
>NZ_DATEPI010000299.1:0-31607 GCF_035273305.1 Bradyrhizobium sp.
AGCTGCGTGGCCCGCTCGCAATGTCACCATGATCGTGCCGTTCCCCGCGGGCGGCCAAGCGGATCTCGCCGCACGGCCGGTAGCGCTGGCGCTTGAGAAGATTTTGGGCAAGCCGTTCATCGTCGACAACCGCGCCGGTGGCGCCGGAGGATCGATCGGCAACGCCGCTGCGGCGCGCGCGGAGCCGGACGGCTATACTTTGCTGATGACGTTGTCCTCGCTGGCGGTGCTCCCGGAAGCCGATCGGCTGTTCGGTCGTCCGGTGGCGTACGAAGTCTCGCAATTCGCACCGGTGGCGCGCGTGCTCGCGGACCCCACCTTGCTTGCGGTGCCAGCTTCCGCGCCCTGGAAGACGCTGCAGGATTTCGTCGAGGATGCCAAGAAACGCCCCGGCGAAATTCCGTACGGCTCCTCCGGGCCGTACGGCACGCTGCACGTCGCCATGGAAATGTTCGCGGCCAGCGCCGGAATCAAGTTGCTGCACATCCCGTTTCGTGGAGCCGGCCCGGCCTTGACGGCGCTCTTGAGCGGCACGGTGCAGGCGTTGGCCTCGGCGCCAGGCACGCTGAAGCAGCAGGTCGACGACGGCAAGATGCGAGTGCTGGCGAACTGGGGCGCGGAGCGAATTGCGAGCTTTCCCGATCTGCCTACATTCAGGGAACTCGGCTACAACGATGTCGAATTCTACATTTGGGCGGGCCTTTTCGCGCAGACTGAGTTGCCCGGGCCGATCATGATGCGATTGCGGGATGCGATGGCCCAGGCAGTGAAGACGCCCGAGGTGGCCAAAACCTTCGAGACCGCTGGAAGCCCGGTCGCCTACATGGATGCGCCCGAGTTTTCGAAGTTCGTCGCCGCGGACAGCGCCCGGCTGATCGCGGCGGTGAAGAAAATCGGCAAAGTGGAATAGAACGACGGGCGGCCAGTTTTCTTCGAGCGGCGTTAAGACTGATGCTGGCAGACATCGACCCATTCGGCGGCGGTTAGTTCAGCCATACGCGATGGCGCGATCCGCACCGCGCTGTGAGTCGATCCCGCCGCCGGCACCACCTCGTCGAACGCCTTCAACGAGACGTCACAGTAGATCGGCAAAGGCGTTTTCAGCCCGAAGGGGCAAACGCCGCCAACTTCGTGGCCGGTGATCTCGGAAACCTCCTCGAGGCCGAGCATCTTCGGTTTGCCGCCGAACAGTGCCTTGACCTTTTTGTTGTCCATGCGCGCGGTGCCGCTGGCGACGATCAGCACCACGCGCTCGCCGATCCGAAGCGACAGCGTTTTCGCGATACGTCCGGGCGTGACGCCATAGGCCTCCGCGGCGAGCGCCACCGTCGCCGAACTCAGAGGCGACTCGATCACCGCGATCTCGGGGGCCTTCTGCGCAAAGAACTCGCGCACCGATTCAAGACTCATGAGCGGCGACCAGCGCTGGCAATTCCGTCAGCGCGTGGATGCGATAGTCCGGCTCCAGCCCGAGCTCATCCATTTGCGTTCGGATCGCCTTGAACATGGTGAGCGGGGAGACAAGTTCGCTGTCGACGCAGGCCAGCGCTATCGCCTCAGGTGTCACGCGTTCGATCCATGCGACGTTCAAGCCAAATGCTTTCGCGCCGCAAGCGTCCCATGGGTTCGACGATATAAAGAGCACTTCGGCCGAAGGTACCCCAAGCACGGCTTCGATCAGGCCGTAAGCATCAGGCGCGGGTTTGAACATTTTCCTCGTATCAACACTGATCGTCGCGTCGAGCACGCGATCGAGGCCGCTGTTGCGCACCAGTGCCTCAAGCATTCCGGAACTTCCATTGGAAAGGATCGCAAGCTTGCGGTTCCGCATCGCTGCCAGCGCCGACATTGCATCCGGGTACAGTTCGAGGTGCAGATGTTTATCCATCAGCCGCTCGAAGACGGCACTGTCATGTTCGAGCCCCAGCACCCGTAGCGTGTAGGCAAGTGAATCCCGCGTGACGACAGAGAAGTCCTCATAGCGCATCATCAGCGAACGCAACCAAGTATATTCGAGCTGCTTGATGCGCCAGATCTGGGTGATGATGTCGCCATAGCCGGGGAAGGCCTCCTCGGTCACGGCAGCGACCGACTGGACGTCGTACAGCGTCCCATAGGCATCGAACACAACAGCTTTGATCATCACCTGGCCTGCTCATTTTCCGATGCCGCCCGAGCCGCGGTCGTGAATTCGCCTGCGCTCGTTCAAATGCCCAGAAGTTTGCGCGCGTTGGCCTTCAACACTTTCGGCCTGACCTCATCGCGTATCTCCAGTTTGCCGAAATCCGCAAGCCACCGGTCCGGCGTAATCACCGGCCAGTCCGAACCGAACAGCATCTTGTCCTGCAGGATCGAATTGATGTAGCGAACCAGGATCGGCGGGAAATATTTCGGCGACCAGCCGGAGAGGTCGATATAGACGTTCGGCTTGTGGGTCGCGACCGAGAGCGCTTCTTCCTGCCAAGGGAAAGACGGGTGCGCGAGGATGATCTTGAGGTCAGGGAAATCCGCCGCGACATCGTCCATGTACATCGGATTGGAATACTTCAGCCGCATTCCCATGCCGCCGGGCATTCCAGATCCGACCCCGGTTTGTCCGGTGTGAAACAGCGCGATTGCCCCGCCCTCATTGATTGCCTCATACAGCGGATAGGCCATACGATCATTGGGGTAGAAGCCCTGCATGGTCGGATGGAATTTGAAACCTTTGACGCCGTATTCCTCGATTAGGTTGCGAGCCTCGCGAACCCCGAGCTTGCCCTTGTGCGGATCGATGCTGACAAACGGGATCAGCACGTCCGAATTCTGCGCGGCGATCTCCAGCATTTCGTAATTGTTGTAGCGCCGGAACCCGGTCTCTCGCTCGGCGTCGACCGGGAAAATCACGGCGGCGATCTTCTTCGAACGATAGTAAGCGGCGGTCTCCGGCACGGTGGGCGGGTGTTTGTTGGGCGACTTGAAATATTCGGCCATCTGCGTCTGGAAATCGTCGTATCCATCATCCGCATGCATTCCGCAGGGCTCTTCGGCATGGGTATGGATGTCGATTGCCACGGCCTCTTCGATATTCGGTAGCGTCAAGGTGGGCATGCTGAGTTCCTGAGGCGATCGATTGCAGGGGTGCGAAATTGATTACACTATATGACAAACAGGCAAGATAGCCGAAACGGGAGGATGAAGTGGGGCAGGCGGAAGGCTTCGAGACCGACTTCTGGAAACATGCCAATTTGCGGAAAGGCTGGGACGACATCGTTCCCGGCGAGCCGCGCAAGACCATTCCTTACACCCTGACGCGAGAGGCTATCGAACTCTATTGCGCCTCTGTCGGCGAAAACCATCCGATTTATTTCGACGAGGAGTATGCGAAGCGAACGATATATCGCGGGCTGATCGCGCCGCCCTCGATCCATATTCTCCTGATGTTTGCCTGCACACCAGCCGACGACTGGATGCGCAGCCCGGGCACCGTCAATGCCGGGCAATCATGGAGCTACAACATTCCCGCCCGGCCCCGGGACGTGATCACGCTGCAGGCGCGCGCGCTCGATAAATTCATCAAGCGCGAGCGGCTGTTCGTGGTGCACGACAATGTCTTCTTCAACCAGCATGGCGAGGTGATCTGTTCGGGCCGTGGCTGGACCATTCGGCCGCAATAAGTGTCAGGAGTGGGAACGATGAGCGTAGCCTTCGAAAGCCTTCGCGCGGGGGACAGTATCGAGGGTCCGAAATTCCCGGTCAGCCGCGAATCCATTCGTCTGTTCTGCGATGCCTCGCTTGATTACAATCCGTTGCATCTAGACGACGAGTACATGGAAGGCAATTTCGGCAAGACCAATTTCGGCGGGATTATCATGCACGGCATGAACAATTTCGGGCTGATTTCGCGCATGATTACCGATTGGGCCTATGCCGCCGGCGCCATTCATCGCCGGCTCGAGACGAGGTGGATCAAACCGGTTCGGCCCGGCGATATCATCCAGCCCGTCGGAACCATTAGATCCAAGCAGGCGACCGCGAAATCGCACTGGGTGCTGATCGACGTCACCGTGTGCAACCAAACGGGCGAGAAAGTGGCTAGCGGCGAGGCCATGGTTGAGTTCCCGGCCGCTTGATTCTGCAAGCACTTTCAACCTCACGGGAGCATTTCCGGCCGGATGGCGCCCCGCCGGCCCTGGGCGGGCAGAATGGTCTTTCGGGCCGTTTCGATTGACATCCGACCGGTCCATGCTTAGAAACCGCGCATCCCGGACGGCACGGCCGTCGGCGGGAGGTGGCCTGTTTTCGTATTTTCGGGCTTCAGCGCTTAGTGCCGAACACGGCCTTTCAACGCATCAGGATTGTCTCATGAAGGTCCGTAACTCCCTGAAATCACTGCGCGCCCGTCACCGCAACAACCGCCTCGTGCGCCGCAAGGGCCGGGTCTATGTGATCAACAAGGTCCAGCGCCGCTTCAAGGCGCGCCAGGGTTGATCCTGCGTCCCGGGCAGCCCCGCGGAATCCTCCTCCTCACGGGTCTTTGAGCCTTTATTGCTTGCGGCGCGATTGCGCAGGTCTAGACTTTGGGAATGCGATTGAGATTCCCAAACCCAACCGGCGGCGTGACGGCGCTCTTCATCGCCGCCGTCATTGCGCTGACGCCTGCGGTTGGGTTTGCGGACGATCCGCAGCCTCCGCCGCCCAAGCGCGAGAAGAAACTTCCCCCAGAGCCGCCCACCAAGCTCCCGAAAGTCGGCGCCGACCGCTCGCGCGGCCTGGACTTCCTGTTCGGCGCGCTCAAGGCGGCACCGGACGAGGCCAGCGCCAAGCACGTCGAAGCCCGGATATGGGCGCTCTGGCTGCAGACGCCGAGCGATACGGCGGCACTGCTGATGATGCGCGCCAAGGCCGCGATGGATGCCCAACAGATCGACGTTGCTCAGAAATTGCTCGATGCGCTCGTGAAGCTCCGTCCCGATTACATCGAGGCGTGGAACAGACGCGCGACCTTGTACTATCTGCGAAATGATTACGCACACTCCTTGCAGGACATCCAGCAGGTGCTGGTTCGAGAGCCCCGGCATTTCGGCGCGTTGGCGGGACTCGGAATGATCATGCAGGATCTTGGCGACGAGAAGCGGGCGCTCGATGCGTTTCGCAAGGCGCTCGCGATCAATCCGCACCTCGAAAAGGTGCCGGAGCTCGTCAAGAGCTTAAGTGAAAAGGTCGAGGGCCGCGATATTTGATTGATAACTCAGCGATCCGATCGCGCGAGTTAACCAACATCTCAACCGGTCCATTGTGGGCTGGAACACTTTTCGCTAACCCCAATTAGCCGCTTGTCCCCATCGTGGGAGCGAAGAGATGAAATCCTGGCTTATCGCCGGCGCGATGGTGTTGCCGGTTGCGACGAATTCTGATGCCGCCGGACGCTTTTGGGTCGTTGGCAATCATGCGACCAACAAATGCGAGATCGTGACGAGCAATCCGGTCATCTACGGCAACATCTGGTTCGGGGACGGTCCGTTCGAATCGCTGTCGGACGCGAAGCTCGCCCGCTCCACGATCAGCGTTTGTCCAAAGGAAGAAGATCCGCCGGCAGACTGCAAGGATCGCTGCGAAAAGCGATCCTAATGCAGCGCGTTAGTGCCGCGCTCGAAAGGCCCGCCCACGGCGACCGCTGCGTAAAGCTGCTGAAGCTCGGCCTCCAACTGCTCGTTAACCAGCAGAAGGGCGCGCAACGCCCCATGAATGTCGCCGTCGTGGTTGGCCACAATCCGATCAATCGCAGTTTCGCTCGGTCTCGAATTCATCGATAGGCCTCCAAATGCCCCTTGAATAAACCGGAGAGCCCCGTCCGCGTTCCTGTGGATTGCGTGGACAATTTCGAGCGCCTCGATCGTATCTGTCACCGGCAGTGCAGGTGAAGGCGCCCATAAAGATACCGATGACGGCGATATGAAGGCGCATGCAAACTGGAGGAGAACTCGCGCATTTTGCCCACAACTCATGGTTTGCCCTGGGATACAAGCTTTGATGGATCGCGGCTTTACTGCAGCGCGGGCCAACCCGCGAGCGAGGAGACAGCAAACCGCCTCGTGATGGGAGCCTAGTTTTCAGGCCGTCGGAAAGCTCAATGACAACAATCCTGCTCGTCGCGGCGGTAGCCATGCTGGCCTTGATCACTCAAGCCGGCGTCCGGGTTATTCAGCGCATTCATCCGGCACAGGGCAGCATCGTCGAGGTGGCTGGGGCCAAACTCAACGTTCTCGATCTCGGTCCGGGAGACGCTGTGGGGCCGCCTGTCGTGATGATTCATGGAGCGAGTTCAAATCTCGAAATCATGCGCCGGTCGCTCGGCGAACGCTTGGCCAAAAACCATCGGGTAATCCTCATTGATCGCCCCGGCCATGGCTGGAGCACGCGCGAGCGGCTGGCAGATTCGACGCCAGCCATTCAAGGCAAGATGATCGACGAAGGGCTGCAAAAACTCGGGCTCGGCCCGGTGGTGTTGGTCGTGCATTCCTGGAGCGGCGCGCTCGGCGCCTCGATGGCGCTTGCGCATCCTGAGCGGATAGCGGCGCTGATCATGCTGGCACCGGTAGCCTACCCGTGGCGAGGTGGTGTTGGGTGGTACAACCGGCTCATCGCCAAGCCGCTGATCGGTCCGTTGCTCGCTTACACGGTCACGCTTCCGCTCGGCATTTTCCTGGCAGCGCGCGGTGCGCGCCGCGTATTCCTGCCGCAGATCATGCCGGACGATTTTATTTCAACCAGCGCAACTCGTTTGCTGCTGCGCCCGCGCGAATTTCTTGCCAATGCCCGGGATTTGGTGACGTTGAAAGATGCGGTAGCCGAGCAGGCGCCACGCTATGGCGATATCCGGGTGCCGACGGTGGTGATTTCGGGCGGCGCCGACAACAGCGTGACGACAAACATTCATTCACGGCCGTTCGCCAAAGCCGCCGCTGACGTAAAGCTGATCGTGCTGCCGAATGTCGGTCACGCAATCCCGAATGCCGTACCCGACCTCGTCGTTGCGGAGATCGAAGCCGTGATCGCAAACGTTACGCGCCACGAACCCGCTCCGGCGGTCATCTCCTGACCGCGTTTTTTGACCTCGCGAGAACTGGTCGGTGGGTCTACTCGGTGCAACCAAAGCGGCTGCGCGCTTACTTGGTTTTGCCGTCCTTATCGTATTGCGAAATAAACGCCCAGAGATCGTTGATTTCTTTCTCGTTCTTGATTCCGGCGAAAGCCATCTTGGTGCCGGGAATCTTGGCTTTCGGATCCTTGATGTATTCCTTGAACTGGGCCTCGTTCCAGGTGATGCCGGAGTTCTTGTTAGCATCAGAATAGTTGTAACCCGGCGCCGTGCCGGACTTGCGGCCGTCCAGTCCATTGAGCTCCGGGCCGACCTTGTTTTTGGCGCCTTCGCCGATGGAGTGGCAGGCCATGCATTTGTTGAAGGAACTCTTGCCGGCCGCAACGTCCTGCGCCAGCACGATGCTGCTGGTTACGGACGACATGATTAAAACAAGGGCGCTCAGGGTCAGTTGTTTCATGATGTGCTCGTGCTGGGTGTGGCGGGGCGACGGTACCGCCGTTGTTGCACGGGCTGCGCGCTATCGACAAGTCATGAACGCCGGCGCCGCGGTCCGCCTGTCTAATGCTTTTGCATAGTGGCACCGCCCCGAAAGCTACCCAAAGCTCTCCAGATGTGGTTGATTCATCTTTGAAAAACCGGCGAGCTGAAACACGCTCGGGGCTGAACAGGCCTGGGAGAACTAAAGATGTCGATCTTGATGCCGGCCGCCGACCAGACGGTGCTCGACCGTCGCGATGAAATCGTAGCCGCGCTGCGCGCAATGGTGCCTGGCGAGGGCGTAATCGATACTGCCGCCGAAATGCTCCCCTACGAGTCCGATGGTTTGATGGCGTATCGACAGCCGCCGATGGTGGTGGTGTTGCCTGACACCACCGAGCAGGTATCGCAGGTTCTTAAGCACTGTTTCCAACAAGGCATCAAAGTGGTGCCGCGCGGTTCGGGCACATCGCTATCCGGCGGCGCGCTGCCCCTGGTTGATGCTGTGCTGCTCGGACTAGGTAAATTCAAACGCATCCGCGAAATCGATTTCGACAACCGCGTCGTCGTTGCCGAACCGGGCGTGACCAATCTCGCCATCAGCCAGGCGGTCGCCCATGCCGGATATTACTATGCGCCTGACCCGTCTTCACAGATTGCCTGCTCGATCGGCGGCAATGTTGCGGAGAATTCCGGCGGTGTGCATTGCCTAAAGTACGGGATGACCACGAATAATATTTTGGGTTGCGAGATCGTGCTAATCACCGGTGAAATCATCAGGATCGGCGGCAAGTCCGCCGAGCCCGGCGGTTACGATCTGATGGGAATCATCACCGGATCGGAAGGGCTCCTCGGCGTCATTACCGAGGTCACGGTCCGCATCCTTCAGAAGCCGGAAACGGCGCGAGCCCTGATGGTCGGTTTCGCGCAAGTGGAGGCGGCTGGCGAATGCGTCGCGCGCATTATCGGCGCCGGAATCATTCCGGGCGGCATGGAAATGATGGACAGGCCCGCAATCCACGCCGCTGAGGCCTTTGTCCATGCCGGCTACCCCCTGGACGTCGAGGCGCTCTTGATCATCGAACTCGATGGTCCTGGCGTCGAGGTGGATGAGTTGATCAAGCGCGTGGAAGCGATCGCGCAGGGCTGCGGCTCGACGACATGTCAGATCTCCACGTCAGAGGCCGAGCGCAACCTGTTCTGGGCGGGGCGAAAGGCGGCATTTCCCGCTGTTGGCCGGATCTCGCCTGACTATCTCTGCATGGATGGTACGATCCCGCGTGGCAAATTGCCGGATGCGCTGGCGCGTATCCGCGACCTCTCTGCGAAGTATGATCTTCGGGTTGCCAATGTGTTTCATGCGGGCGATGGCAACCTGCATCCGTTAATTCTTTACGATGCCAATAATCCTGGGGAAATGGCGCGAGCTGAAGCGTTCGGCGCCGACATTTTGCGAGTGTGCGTCGAACTCGGGGGCGTGCTGACCGGTGAACACGGCGTCGGTATCGAGAAGCGCGATCTGATGCCCGAAATGTTCAGCGACATCGATCTGAACCAGCAGCAGCGGCTGAAATGTGCATTCGACGCGCAAGGCTTGCTCAACCCCGGCAAAGTCTTTCCGACCCTGCATCGCTGCGCCGAACTTGGCCGCATGCACGTCCATCGCGGCAAGCTCGCTTTCCCAGAACTCCCACGGTTTTAAGCGGGCGAGCGTGGACACTCTCAAGGTTCGTGACGCTCAGGACGTGGAGCAGGTGGTGCGCGCCGCGATCGCGAGCGAACAGCCGCTGGAGATCGTCGGCCATGGCTCGAAACGGCTGATCGGCCAGCCGATGGCTACAAATGCAGTACTTGATCTGTCGGCGCTCAATGCGGTGACATCGTATGAACCGAGCGAGTTAATCATCACCGTACAAGCCGGCGCCCCTCTGGCCGACGTGCAGTCGCTGATTGATTCGAAAAATCAGCAGTTCGCATTCGAGCCGACCGACACCGGCCCGCTGCTGGGCACGGCAACCAAACCAACAATCGGGGGCATGCTCGGAGCGGGATTTGCAGGGCCGCGCCGCATCAAGGCCGGCGGCGCCCGCGATCACTTCTTGGGGGCGCATGGGGTGTCTGGTTTCGGCGACAGCTTCAAGGCCGGCGGGCGGGTTGTTAAGAATGTCACCGGCTATGATCTGTGCAAATTGCTGGCGGGATCGTGGGGCACTCTAGCGGTCATGACCGAGGTGACGCTCAAGGTGATGCCGCGGCCGGAGAGCGAGCGTACCTTGGTGCTGCACGGGCTCGATGACATCACCGCAAACCGGGCGATGACGGCAGGGTTGGGCTCGCCATTTGATGTGTCCGGTGCGGCGCACGTGCCGAAGTCTGCGCTTCAAGCACCGGCAAATGGGTTCGGCGAGCTTGGATCGCCATCAATGGCCGTAACCTTGCTGCGGCTGGAGGGCATCGCCGCCTCTGTCGAGCATCGCGCAGCCGGGCTCGTCGGCCTGCTGGCGCCGTTCGGGTCGACTCGAATCATCGAAGACGCTGCCTCCGCCCTCGTTTGGAGTTCTGTTCGCGACATCCTGCCCTTTGCCGCTAATGGCGCGTTGGGAATTTGGCCGGTGTGGCGAATCGTTTGTCCGCCAGCCTCGGGAGGCGCGCTGGGCCAGCGCCTTTCGCGGGAGACCGGGGGTGACGTGTTCTACGATTGGGGCGGTGGCCTAATCTGGGCGGCACTGCCTCCTAGGCCGGACGCTCACGCTGCCGTCGTACGTCGTCACGTCGATGCCGCTGGCGGCCACGCCACATTGGTGCGCGCGTCGGATGAGATGCGCCGCAACGTCGATGTATTCCATCCCCAGCCTGCTGGGCTCGCTGCCCTGAGTGAACGGGTTCGCCAGAGCTTCGACCCGAAGGCCATCTTGAACCGTGGCCGGATGAAACGAGATTCCGTGGCATGAAAACCGAGTTCAGTCTCGCCCAACTCGCCAATCCCGATATTGCGGAAGCCGACAAGATTTTGCGCGCCTGTGTGCATTGCGGATTTTGTACTGCGACCTGTCCGACTTACGTGCTACTCGGGGATGAACTCGATAGCCCGCGCGGCAGGATCTATCTCATCAAGGAGATGCTGGAGAAGAACCAGCGACCAACCGCCGAAGTCGTCAAGCACATCGATCGCTGTCTCTCGTGCCTCGCCTGCATGACGACGTGCCCCTCCGGCGTGAATTACATGCATCTGGTTGATCAGGCGCGGGTGAGAATCGAAAAGGAATATACGAGGCCGGTTTCAGATCGCCTGCTCCGGACCGCTCTCGCTTGGATATTGCCACGTCCGGATTGGTTTCGGGCGTCCATGATCCTGGCGCGGTTCGGCCGATTGCTAGGCGCGCTGCTACCGACTCGCGAGGTCGACCCGGCGAATCCGGGTTTGTTGCGCCGGCTTAAAGCGATGCTGGCGCTTGCACCCACGTCCCTGCCGTCCCCGGGACCGGCGGGCGGAAGTGTATTTGCCGCCCGTGGCAAGAAGCTGGGGCGGGTCGCTCTGCTGCAGGGCTGTGCCCAGCAGGTGTTGGGTCCGCGAATCAACCAGGCGGCCGTCAGCTTCTTGACCCGTCACGGCGTCGAGGTGGTCCTGGTCAAGGACGAGCAGTGCTGCGGGGCGCTCTCCCACCACCTCGGACGGGACGACGACGCATTGGCGCGCGCCCGCACCAATGTCAGTGTTTGGGTCAAGGAAGCCGAGCAAAACGGCCTTGACGCTATCCTCGTGACCACGTCAGGTTGTGGCACCGTAATCAAGGATTACGGGTACATGCTGCGTTCTGATCGTGATTTCGCGGCACCGGCGGCGAGAATTTCGGCGATGACCAAGGACATCACGGAGTATGTCGAGGGCATGTCGCTGCAGCCCGCGCAGCAACCCGGGGGCATGGTAGTCGCCTATCACTCGGCTTGTTCTCTGCAGCATGGACAGAAAATAACGCAAGCTCCGAAAGAATTGCTTTCCAAGAGCGGATTCGTGGTGAAAGATGTGCCCGAGAGCCATTTGTGTTGCGGTTCGGCGGGGACCTACAACATTCTCCAGCCCGACATTGCGAACAAATTGCGCGACCGAAAGGTCGCGAACATTGCGACGGTAAGGCCGGACATGATTGCCGCAGGCAACATTGGATGCATGGTGCAGATCGCCGGCGGTACGTCAGTTCCTGTAGTGCACACGATTGAGCTTCTCGATTGGGCGACAGGCGGTCCGAGACCAGGATCGACCTGATTAATGAGCCTCTCGCGTGAGGCGGGCGACTTGAACGCTCGATGGACATTGATGGGCGACAACAGGAGGATCACGATGGCTAAAGGCAAAAAGAAGAAAGCTGGCAAGAAGGCTAAAAAGGGCAGGAAAAGTTCTGTGATGGCCAAGAAAAAATCAGCGAAGAAGTCTTCAAGAAAATCAGCGAAGAAGGCCAGGTCCGCAACCAAATCCGCCAAGAAATCCAAAGCGGCTGCGCCGAAGAAGTCAGCTAAAAAGGCAGGCAAAAAGTCAGCCAAAAAGGCGAGCGCCGGAAAATCGCCGGCAAAGAAGAAGTCAGCAGCGAAGCGCGCACCAAAGGCCGCTCCAGCTCCCGCGGCTACACCGTCTCCCGCTCCGGCCCCGAGCTGGGCCACGCCGGCTGCCCCTTCCTGGGGACATTCGACAGAGAACTCCTCTGGCTCGGCTAGCGACGGCAATAACGAGCACTGACCAACGCGCAAGCGTTTGGCTCAAGGCCGCAGCGCCCCGCGCTGCGGCCTTTCTCTTTGGCCGTTCCGCTTAGCAACGCCGAATCGATCGGTCCGCGAGCTGGCCCGGCGCTTCTTGTCCCGTGAAACCAATCTCGTTCAGGTGGTGACCAAGTCTCGGGCGTCTCCGAAAAACGTTCGCACTTGTTGTCGGAATGCAACACCCTGCAACTACATTCGCCAAGACCGCCAGAACGCCCAAGAAGGCGGCAAATGCCCGTCATTTTTGCTTCACGGCTCTGATGGCGCGTTCCAGATTGAACTCAGGTACCGATTTGCCTGCAGTCGATTGTCGCTTCTCCTTGGGGCGCGGGGAATCAGACTGACCTTTTAATCTGGTGGGGATGGTCATGAAGAAAATGGTTTTGTTGGCGACAGCGCTGACGATGGTTTCAGCTTCCGCATTCGGTGCGGACATGTCGCTCAAAGCATTGAAGGCTCCGCCACCCCCTGCATTTGAGCCGTGGGATATCGCCTTTGGCAGTGCGATCATGAACGACTACATTTTCCGCGGCATCACCCAGTCGAACCACAAGCCATCGGTGGCGGCTTATTTTGAGCCGCGCTACAACGTGACAAAGGACCTGCAGCTATATGTCGGAAGCTCCTTTGAGAGCATCTCGTTTCCGAACCGCGCCGCCGCAGAGGTCGACATCTACGGCGGTATCCGGCCCACCTTCGGAATGTTCGCGTTCGATTTCGGCCTGTGGGGCTATCTGTATCCGGGTGGGCAATGCTTCAACTCGGCGGCATTTCCTGGCTCCGGCATCCCGGACTCTTCCTTCCAGTGCATTCAGAACGGTAACTTGCCGCTCAACGGTAACGTGGCCAAGGCTAATGCAAGCTTTTATGAGGGGTATGCCAAGGTCAACGTGACGCTTAACGATCAATTTCAGATCGGGGCCAACGAGTACTACTCGCCGAATTTCCTCAACACCGGGGCCTGGGGCAACTACGCATCAATCACCGGCAAGTGGACCGCACCGACCACGACGTTCGGTACGAGCGGCGTCGGAATGTATATCTCGGGCGAGTTCGGTCGCCAGTGGTTCGGCACGTCTGACTCGTTTTATGGCGTTGTCAGTCCTTTGGCCAATTTTTCGGCCGGAATTCCCGAACCCAGCTACAACACCTGGAATATCGGCGTCGGCTTCACCTACAAAGTGTTCACGCTTGACCTGCGCTATTCCGATACCAACTTGTCGAAGGCTAGCTGCAACGCATTTACCAGCGATCACACCACAACCAACTTCAGCCCATCGTTCGTGACGCCAATCAATCCAGGGGGCTTCGGCTCGAACTGGTGCGGTGCGGCGGGTATCGTGAAGCTCTCGGCTGATCTGACGGCGATGACGAATTTGAAGTAGGCGGTGCTTTCGAAGACAAGGGGCGGCAGAACGATTTGCCGCCCCTAATGTTTTTTTCAGGTCTTTTGAAAAATTTCAGTTGTGTTTGCGGGCTTGCAGCGATTCCATTCTCGACATGCAAGCAATGATTCGCGCTCCAGAACCGATGGCCGCCTGCTGTGACAGATGCGGCAACGAATCGAGACGCGTTTCCAGCATGCTTGACCCCTCGACCGGCCGAACGTTTCACCTGTTCAAATGCCCGTGCGGCGAAAAGACCTTCATCTCGCTTTGCGCTGATATTGCCGCCCGTTCGACGCCGGCCAGTGGTCGCCAGCATCGCCGATCGACCTAGAGTCTGATCGCTTCCTGATGAGACAGTATCGGCCGTAGCTCATTTTTTCGGACCCGTTTGCTTCGCGCTAAGCGGCGTCCACTTCGCTCGAAAATGCTTCAAGCTCCGCTCGTCAAACCAAGGGAGCATCGCTAGCGGGCTTGACTGCCTCGCTTCGATTCGGCAGCGCAAATCGATCCCCGTCGCGCGTTAGCGCGACCTTGCGCTGGTGGAAGCTCTGAAGCGTGGAACGATGACCGATCGAGATGATGGTAGCGGCCGGCAATTTCTTTTCGAGAAGCCTGTAAAGCGCCTCCTCGGATGCTTCATCGAGCGAGGCTGTGGCCTCATCGAGGAAAAGATATTGCGGCTGGTGCAATAGCGCCCGCGCGAGCCCGAGGCGCTGCTGCTCGCCCAGCGACAGCATGCGGTTCCAATGCGCATCCTCCTCAAGTTTGGATGCGAGCTGCGGCAGCCCTACCGCCATCACGACGTCCGCGACCTGATCCGAACTAAACACTTCCGGCTCGGCCGGGTAGACGATCGCAGCCTTAAGTGAGCCGACCGGAAAATATGGACGCTGCGGCAGCATCATCAGCGTCGCCTTTGCGGGGATTCCGATCGAGCCGCTGCCGAACGGCCAAATGCCGGCAATGGCACGAAACAGTGTCGACTTGCCGGCACCCGACGGGCCGGTAACCAAGGTGCGCTCATTGCCCTGGATGTTGAAGCTCTGGGCAGAAACCAGCGGCGTGCCGTTGGGCAGTCTAATCAGCAGCTGCTTGAGTTCGATGTTGCGGCTGCCGGCCGACGGAACGACTTCGATCGAATCCGTGCTGCTCGCCACCACTTCCGCCTTCTTGATCGCGGTCTCAAAGCCATCGAGGCGCGCAACGACAGCTCGCCATTCGGCGAGCGTCCGATACGTGGAGACGAAAAACGATAACGATTGTTGTACGCTTGAGAAGGCGGATGCGGTCTGCATCATGCCGCCGAGCTGGATCTTGTTGGCAAAGTAGGCCGGCGCCACCAGAATGTAGGGGAAAATCACGGCCGCTTGTGAATAGCTCGCGGTAAAGGCCGTGAGCCGCTTCGTCCGCCACATAATTCGATACCAGTTTCCCACCACCCGGCCGAATCGACCCGATAGCCGTTGCCGCTCCGCAGTCTCGCCTTGTAACAGCGCGATTTGCTCCGAGTTTTCACGGACCCGAACCAGGTTGAAGCGGAAATCCGCTTCAAAGCGCTGCTGCTGGAAATCAAGGCTGACCAGGGGAGATCCGATCCATTGCGTCAATGCCGTTCCGAAGATCGCGTAGATCAGCGCGCCCCACACGAGATAGCCCGGTATCTCGAACTCGCGGCCTAAAATGTGCATCGGCGCGGTCGAAGAGAGGCCCCAAAGAATAACGACAAAGGACGCCAGCGTAACGATTGAACTCAATAGCCCGACGCCGATGTTCAGCGTCTGCTCGACAAATAGTTTCACATCGTCGGTGATGCGCTGGTCCGGATTATCGGCTGCGTCGCCGAGCAACTGCATGCGATAATGATTTGCGTCATGCAGCCATTCTCCCAAATAGGTCGAAGTCATCCATAGACGCCACCGGATCTGAAGCCACTGGTTGAGGTAGAGCTGGTAGACCGAAAGCGCGATATAAAAAGTCGCTAGCAGAGAAAAGATGCCGATCTCTGTGACGAACCCGTCCCAGTTCTTTTCTTGAAGCGCGTTGTAAAACCGGTTGTTCCACTGGTTCAGCAGCACGTTGATCAGAACGAGCGAGAGTTCGATTGAAATCACCGCTGCGAGCAACAGGCGCCCGGCGAATCGGTCTTCGGAACGGAAGTACGGAGCAGCGATCCGCCATACGATTGCGAGCGTCGAGCGGATGTTGTTCACAGATTGCCGTCTCCGGAAAATAGCTTTAACAGCCTCAGAAGATGGGGGAATTATGCTCAGCTAGACTAAAGTCGTACTTTTGCTGGTATACAGCGGCTTGTCCCCGCCTCCAAGTCAACCCTAGCATGGGGCAACGGCGAGGGGCGGGGGACGAGCCACACTTCGCACGGTTGTGAGCGGAGGGCCAGTTCGGTGCCGTTTTCGCGCATGCTGAAGTCCCTAACACCAAGCCAGACATGCCGGACCGTTCACGCTGGTCGGCTTGCCGTATAGGGGCGTGGGGAGAAAGCGCAATGTGGAATCAAATCTATAATCCGCTGGGCAACGCGGCCCTTTCGACCATCGCCGCCGCCGTCCCGGTGGTCACGCTTCTGGTGCTCATCGCCAGCGGCAAGGTCAAGGCGCATATCGCCGCGATCATTGCGGTGATCGTCACTAACCTGATCACGATCTTCATCTTCACCATGCCTGCCGGGATGTCGATTCGCGCTTCGCTGCTCGGTGTGGTTGCCGGATTTTTCCCGATCGGCTGGATCGTTCTCAACGTTATCTTTCTCTACCAAATCACGCTCGTGACAGGAAAATTCGAATTGCTCAAAAGGGCCGTCGGCGGCGTGACGGAAGACCGCCGGCTGCAGCTGCTGCTGATCGCGTTTTCGTTCGGCGCGTTCTTTGAGGGCGCATCTGGATTTGGCACGCCGGTGGCGATCACCGGTTCGATCCTGCTCGGTCTTGGTTTTTCGCCACTCGCCGCTTCCGGTCTCTCACTGATCGCCAACACGGCGCCGGTCGCGTACGGCGCGCTCGGTACGCCGATCCAGGGCCTCGCCTCCGTGACCGGTCTGGACCCCTATATCCTTGGTGCGATGGTCGGGCGGCAGTTGCCGGTCTTCTCGCTGATCGTTCCGTTCTGGGTGGTTTGGGCGTTCGCGGGCTGGAGAGGCATGAAGGAGGTCTGGCCGGCCATTCTTGTTACAGGCGTTTCGTTCGCGATACCGCAGTTCGTCATCTCGAACTTCATCAATCCCTGGATTGTCGATATCGGCGCCTCCCTGATTTCGATGGGGTGCCTGATCCTGTTCCTGAAGGTCTGGCAACCGAGGCAGTTATGGCTGTCGCCGGCTTTGCGCGGCAGGGATGAATCGGCCGCTACGATGGCCAAGGCGGCCGCGCTCGACAAGACACCGCTCACCCAACGCGAACTCTGGACCGCGTTGCTGCCATGGATCATCGTCTGCGTCGTGATGCTGATCTGGGGCAATGGTGCGTTCAAGACCTGGGCGAACTCGATTTTCACCTGGAATTATCCGGTTCCTGAACTGCACAACATGATCAACAAGGTCCCGCCGGTGGCGGCGAAGCCAACGCCGGAAGGCGCGGTATTCGGCTTCACCTATCTATCGTTCACCGGAACAGGCATGCTGATCGCCGCGATCATTTCCGGCTTCCTGATGGGTTTAAATCCGGCCAGGTTGATCGGGGAATATGGGCGCACCATCAAGCTTTGCGCCATCTCCTTGATCACCATCTCGGCGATGTTGGCGATCGGCACGCTGACACGCCTCTCGGGCGTCGATGCGACCCTTGGTCTGGCGTTCGCCGCGACCGGCGTGCTCTATCCCTTCTTCGGCACGCTGCTCGGCTGGTTGGGCGTCGCGCTAACGGGATCGGACACCGCGTCTAACATTCTGTTCGGCAACTTGCAGAAGATCACGTCCGAACAATTAGGGCTGCCGTCGGTGTTGATGGCGGCCGCCAACTCGTCAGGCGGCGTCATGGGCAAGATGATCGACGCGCAATCGATCGTCGTCGCCTCGACCGCGACCAACTGGTACGGCCACGAAGGCTCGATCCTTCGTTACGTGTTCCTGCACTCGATCGTGCTTGCGTGTTTGGTAGGCATTCTCGTGACCCTGCAGGCCTATGTCTATCCGTTCACGGCGATGGTCCTGAAATAAAACAGGATCAAACGCCACCGATCGAATCCCCGCGGCCTCCGGTCCGCGGGGATTTTCTTTCGCAACAGATTCCAATCAACGCCCTGCTCTCGACCCCATGGTTGCCGGAAAAATTCTTTCACGAGGCGGGCAGCGAAATTTTTCTTTAAGCGCTCTCAAATTTCCAGATCATGCGCTAGAAACATTTTGGGTGTCCTCGAGGGTCTGCATGTTTTCGGTGAAAGAGTTACTCGGGCGTGGCGCAGCCATGCTGGTCCTTGCCACGGTCGCTTTCCAGCTGATCCCGGCTCAGGCCGAGGACGGATTTCCATTCGGGCTCGAAATGACACTCGATGCGGCGCGTCAGCCCGGATCGAAGCGGCTGCCGACGCTCGAGATCGGTGACAATGGCGAGGCCGCTCTTCAACTGTGGTGCAAGGCCGCCAAGGGACAGTTTTCGGTCGCCGGCAACACCGTTATTTTTGTCGCCGGGCCGATCGAGGATCGCGCCTGTCCTGCGGCGCGGGCACAAGCCGACGATGAGCTGATCGCTGCGCTGAGTGAAGCCTCGAGCTGGAAACGGCAGGATGATCTGGTGTCATTTATCGGGACCAAGCCGCTGCGCTTCCGCATCAATACCAACTGATTAAGTCGCGCTTCTTATTTCCAGGCGGCCTTGTCCGAATCCCAGCGTTGCCCCTTGAATTCCTTTGCCAGCGCCTCGACGGCACCATTGTCGTCCTTGGGCTCGCCTTCCTCCTCGCCACTGGAGTCCTCGGCCACATTATGTTTCGCTCCGCTATTCTCGTCCGCTGTTGAGATGGCAGGATTGCCGATCCACAGCATCAACCGATCGAATCCGCCGGGTTTGTCGGGAGCCACCAACGCTGTCATCTCAATGGTTTCGGTGAGATCGAGCGCGGGAATGAGCTGGCTCGGGCGCTTGAAGGTCAATTTCAGCGCTCCGGTATTGGCGCTCCAAGCTGAGGATGCCAATTTCGCAGCGAATGTTTTTGCCAGCACCCGGGCAATGGCGTCCGCGACCTTCTCCTTGTTTATCTTGTCTGTATTGCGCCATTCAGTCGCCGAAAATCGGACGGCGCGTTCCATGTCGATGATTCCGCCGGTCCAGCCGGCTGCGACGACGCCGGGTTGCGACTTGAATTTGGCAACCAGAGCGGAGGCGCGTTCGGGATCCGCCGACATGTTGATGATCTGCTCGCCCGAGCGAAGTGCATGACAGGGCACGGTTAGACTGTTCGAGGCAACCTCCAGTTCCTGTCCCTTCAGCCCTTTCAGGAAATCCACCGCTGCGCCGAGCTTTATCCTCACGGCGATAGCTTCCGGAGATACTTCGGTAAAATCTTTTGGCGCAGTATTGATGCCATCATCAACGGCCTGATTGTCAGTGAACTCCTTTTCGCTGAGGTCGGAATTGTCTGATGAAGCGACTTCGGTCACCTTCTGCCCGATGCTGATCTGGCCCTTGAATTCGAAGGTATCGCCGATCGGCTTGCGTGTGAGTTTTATGGTCACAGGCGATTTCTGGCCGGCGCTTTGCGTGCTGCCGGTCATCGATTGACCGTTCACCGCAAGATCTGCGACGAACCGGTCCATGCGACCCGAACCTCTGTCGATTGGATAGCAGACATCGATTACCGCGGAGGTGACGATCTTGCCCTGTCGCGTTTCCTTCAGGAAGACATCGGCGCCATCGAGCACTCCATCCATCGAAGTGAAATATCTGATCTCGTTGCCGTTCGGCGCGGCTTTCGGTGAGAGCTTCATTTGGGCACAGGCGAGATCGGGCACCAGCAGGCCGATCAGGCAGAACAGAAGCGCGCGCATGTAAATTCCTCGAGGGCAGAATCGGCACTGACGATGGACCTTTTCGCCATAAAAGAAGGCCGCGCGGAGGCGGCCTACCTTCGACTCATTTGCTGTCGTGAACGGGCTCGGCTTAGAAGCCCATGCCACCCATCCCACCCATGCCGCCACCGCCGCCGGGCATTGGCGGTGCCGGCTCCTTTGGCAGTTCGGCGACCATAGCTTCGGTGGTCACCAGAAGCGCGGCGATCGAGGCGGCGTCCTGCAGGGCGGCGCGCACCACCTTGGCCGGATCGATGATGCCTTTGGCTACCATGTCGACATACTCTTCCGTCTGCGCATCGAAACCGAACGTCTCCGATTTATCGTCGAGGATCCGGCCGACGACGATCGAGGCTTCCATCCCGGCGTTCTCCGAGATTTGGCGGGCCGGCGCCTCAAGCGCTTTCAGGACGATGTTGATGCCGGCTTGCACATCTGCGTTGTCGTTGTGGATGCGGCCGACCGCTTTCTTGGCGCGCAGCAGCGCTACGCCGCCGCCGGCCACGATGCCTTCCTGCACGGCCGCGCGGGTTGCGTTCAGAGCGTCCTCGACCCGATCCTTTTTCTCTTTCACCTCGACCTCGGTTGCGCCGCCGACGCGAATGACGGCAACGCCGCCGGCCAGCTTGGCAAGACGCTCCTGCAACTTCTCGCGATCATAATCAGAGGTGGTTTCCTCGATCTGCGCCTTGATCTGTCCGACCCGGGCTTCGATGTCTTTCTTCTTGCCGGAGCCATTGACGATGGTGGTGTTTTCCTTGTCGATCACGACCTTGCGGGCGCGGCCGAGCATATTGATGGTCACGCTTTCGAGCTTCATGCCGAGTTCATCCGAGATCAGTTGACCGCCGGTCAGGATCGCGATGTCTTCCAGCATCGATTTGCGGCGGTCGCCAAAGCCCGGCGCCTTCACCGCGGCGACCTTGAGGCCACCGCGCAGGCGGTTGACGACCAGCGTGGCCAGAGCCTCACCTTCGACATCCTCCGCGACGATAAGCAGCGGACGGCCCGATTGCACCACGGCTTCCAGCACCGGCAGCATCGCCTGAAGTCCGGACAGCTTCTTTTCGTGCAGCAGGACGTAGACGTCCTCCAGTTCGGCGGTCATTTTCTCGGCGTTGGTGACGAAATACGGCGACAGATAACCACGGTCGAATTTCATGCCCTCGACAATGTCGACTTCCGTCTCGAGTGATTTGTTCTCCTCGACCGTAATGACGCCATCGTTGCCGACTTTTTGCATCGCCTGCGAGATCATCTTTCCGATCGCAGCATCACCGTTGGCCGATATGGTGCCGATCTGGGCAACTTCCGATGAGGAGGCAACCGGCTTGGCGCGCTTTTCGATATCCTTGACCACCGCCTGCACCGCGATTTCAATACCGCGCCTGAGGTCCATCGGGTTCATGCCGGCTGCGACCGACTTTGCGCCTTCACGCACAATCGCCTGCGCCAATACGGTCGCGGTCGTGGTGCCGTCACCAGCGGTGTCGCTGGTCTTTGAGGCGACTTCGCGCAGCATCTGCGCGCCCATGTTCTCGAACTTGTCCTCGAGTTGGATTTCTTTGGCGACGGTCACGCCGTCCTTCGTGATGCGCGGCGCGCCGAAGCTCTTTTCGATGACGACATTGCGGCCCTTGGGCCCAAGCGTCACCTTCACCGCATCGGCTAGTGTATCGACACCGCGCATCATGCGATCGCGCGCGTCTCCAGAAAATTTAACGTCCTTGGCTGCCATCGTTTCCGCTCCTGAGTGATTGATAGAGCCTCCCCCGGTGTTGCCCGGCCGTACGGCCGTTACAGCGACAGGCATGTTCGCGTGAATGCGTCTCGATTTCGAGATCGTTGTTTGGTTTGAGCCAACGAGGCCGCAGGCGCGGCGCTCGCGCGTTTATCTTAGGCGAGCACGCCCATGATGTCGCTCTCCTTCATGATCAGGAGTTCTTCGCCATCGAGCTTGATCTCGGTTCCCGACCACTTGCCAAACAGCACACGGTCGCCGACCTTGAGGTCGATCGGAATCAGCTTGCCGGCTTCGTCACGGCCGCCTGGACCGACTGCGGTGATTTCACCCTGCGAGGGTTTTTCCTTAGCGGTGTCCGGAATGATGATGCCGCCCTTGGTTTTTTCTTCGGCATTTACGCGTTTGACCACGACGCGGTCATGCAGGGGACGAAATTTGGATTTACTCATGGCGGTTCCTTCTGGAGTTCGTTTCTGGATCAGCTCGCGATTCAAAGCTCACTGACATCCGCCGACGTTCGAGCCGCAAACGGCAGAACAGCTCGGAGCCTTGGCAATCGCCCTTCTGGAGTGCTAATTGTGCGGCCGGAAATATGTCCAGATGCTGTTCCTGTCAAGGAAAGGGCAGCTGATCCGTCGGTGAGTTCGATATAGGATGCTTCCGGAAAACAATCAGACCGCCAGCGCGACTACTGGACGTCATTGCTCCGAAAGCTTTTTTGCGCTTGGCTGCAGGACGGGTGCGGCCACAAATTTGCTCGGGGGAATGCCATGGTCAGGTCACTTAGCGCGCGGACGGTTGCCAATCTGGGGATTGCTTCGGCGCTAGCGCTGTTCCTCGGCGCATGCGGAAGCTACAGCCTGCCATCCTTGTCGTCGTCTCCCGCGACCGCCCCTGAGCCTGCTGTAACGCCGGAAATGCCCGCGAGCATCCGCTCCGATGAAATTGTCGGGCGCTGGGGCCTAGCCTCGTACCAGAGTCCTGCGGACCGGGCGCGAACCGAGGCGGCCGCCAAGGCACAGTGCAAGCAACCTTATGTGATCGGCGCCGGGTCCGCTGGCGGGGTGGTGATGCATCTGGCCGACCAAGCGACGCCACAGGAACTTCGGCTCAAGGGAAGCCCCAGCGGCAAAAACTATATCGGTCCGCCCGGACCGGCCGGTGGCGAGCAGGATCGCGAGATCGTATCGTTTGACGGACGCGTTCTGGTCACCCGTTTCATCGATCCTGATGCGGCGACCCGGTACGGCAATATGGTCTATGTCCGCTGCGCGCCCCGCGCCTGACGGCGCTTCGGTTGCGGCTGGTGTGGTGGAATTTTTCAGTATCGCGGCTGAATGGTCCGAACGAATCGAACGCCTGAACTAGTCGAACAGGGCGTCGATATCATCCTGCGAGGCGTGGCCGACGTCGCCTTCGATCTTGGGACCGTTCAATAGCCTGGCGTCGCCCTGACGGGCGTCGGCGAGAACGGGTGCGTGCGATTTGATGGCATCAACGCCGCCCCAGATGTCCATCATTATGGTGATGTGGTTCTCGATGAACTTCATCGTGGTCATTACCTTGCTGATGCGCTGACCGGTCAGATCCTGGAAGTTGCAGGCCTCGAAGATCGAGACGACGCGCTCCTGGATTTCCTCGCTGAGGATCTTCTGCTGATCGATCGACGTCACCTTGCCGAGCGCACTCGCGGCCTGATCAATGGATTCCGCCGCTTCCAGAATCTGCTGGGTGGCGTGTTCGGTGCCGCCGACCACCGCACCGAGTTCGCCATTGACCTTGGCCATCTCCTCGCCGTTGAAGCTGGTGCCGTGCAAAACCGCGATCTCCCGCTTGGTGCGGTTGATGGCGTCACAAATCAAGTCAAGCTCGACCTTAAGCTTCTCGCATTGCTCGATTTGCGCGCGATAGGTTTCGAGCAAGGCAGGGGCACACTCGAGCTCGCGAGGGATCGATGCTTCGATGCTGTCCACGACAGCCCCGCGGCCCTCGGCCATCTGGGCGCGGATCGCGCGCAGTTCGTTCATGATCTCGCGATGCATCGGGCCGATTTCGCCGTCGCTCAAAGCGGGCATGGCCGCGTCACCGCCGCCGAAAGCTTCTTCGATACGAAAACGTTTGCGATGCACCGGCATGAGACTATTCCTGACCTTCACTTCTCCAGTTCTAGACGGTTGCGATTTAACATCGGGTTCACGCGCGGGCACTGAAGCAGCGCGCGCGTGTCGTCACACACCGACAATTAACCATGCCCGAACGGCGTTCATTGAAAATAAAGGCTAGCTGCCGAAAGCGCCCCGAGTTGTCGGCGTGGTGAATCGAAAAGCGATTTTCGTTTACCAAACCGATGCGGTTTTACCTCTAGCTGGTATGCGCAAGGGCGCTGATGCGGGCGCTCGCACGGCGAAACAGTACAGAGTACGTCCATGTTCAAAAAAATGACTTTTGCGCTCTTGGCGGGCGCCTGTTGTCTTGGCGGCGGATTTCACCCGGCGAACTGCATGGAAGCCGCGGCTATTCCCGAACCGAACGTCATCTACGCGGATCGATCTGCAGAGCAGGCCATCCCGGTACGAACGGCCGCTGCAGAGCGCTCCAATATGGGCGGCGGCTTCATCGAGTTTCTATTTGGTGACGGACCTCCTCAAGCCGGACGCTATCGGCAGCAACCTGCCTATCAGCAGCAGCCGTCATATCAGCAGCGCAGTCCGGCCTTGTCGCCCGTCCCGTCGCAGCACATCATTCGGCAACAGGAAGATACGAGAGAAGTCGAGCATCCCGCCTTCAATCCAACGTACGAGAGGCAACTCGTCGAATATCATGGCGAGGAGAGCCCGGGCACCATTGTTATCGATACACCGAACAAATTCCTGTTCCTTGTGCAGGGTGATGGCAGGGCGTTGCGTTACGGCATTGGGGTGGGCCGACCCGGCTTCACCTGGTCGGGCGTCAAGCAGATTTCGGCAAAGAAGGAATGGCCGGCCTGGACGCCTCCACCGCAAATGCTCGCACGCCGGCCGGATCTGCCGCGCCACATGGAAGGGGGCCCGGACAATCCGCTGGGCGCCCGCGCGATGTATTTGGGGTCATCTCTCTATCGCATCCACGGCTCCAACGAGCCGTGGACGATCGGCACCAATGTTTCGTCCGGCTGCATCCGGATGCGCAATGAGGATGTCATTGATCTGTACGGCCGTGTCAGCGTTGGCGCAAAGGTCGTCGTTATCTGACGACCTAAAACGGAATCAATGAAAAAACGGCCGCCCTCATCCGGCGGCCGTTTGCTTTCTGTGCTTCTTTAATGTCGATCAGGCGTAGTCGCTGCCGCCATCACTGTCGCTGTCGTCGCTGTCGATATCGGCGTCATCCATGTCGCCGCGATCGTCGTCATCATCGTTCGAGGCAGTATCAAATAATCCGGCGCGCGAATTATCATCGGCGCGATCCCGCGAGCCACCGATATCGTCTATCCCGGCGTCGTGCGCGAGAGTACTGCCGGATCGATCGGACCAGGGAGTTTGGCTCTGCGCGGTGCTTCCGAAGGCGTTGGGATCGCCGAAGCCATGATGACTGCCGCCCATCATCGAACGAATGCTGCCAAGCAGTAGCGAACCGCCGACCATGCCGGCCGCCGCCGCGGCCGCGGTTCCCAGAAACGAGCCGCCGCCGCCGACAGGGGCTTGCGTCGCGCCATACGGCTGGCCGTAAGGAGCCTGACCATATTGTCCTGGTTGGGCCTGCTGCATGACCTGGCCGCTGTTCCATACGGGACGGCTGGGAGACTCAGGAGGCGGAACGTTCGGGACCGAGCCGCGGGGCGCTTGGCCTTGCCCGAATATCGTTTCGCGCATGGAATCAAGGAAGCCGCCGGATTGATTTTGCGACGGCGATGATGCCGATTCCAGTTCCTGGATCCGGTTGTTTGCGCGCTTCAGCGCCTCGTCCTGGACCAGAACCGTCTGGACCAACGCGTATGGCGCATTAGGTGCCGAGCGCAGCCCTTCCGTGATCGCGGCGGCCGCCTCCGGATCGCGCGCCGCTCCCTCCAGCCTGGAGAGCCGGTCAAAGAGATCCTCGATCATCTGGCGTTCTTGCGGCGTCATGGCTTTCTCCTCGCTTCGAGAGCGCAGGCGCAAATGTAAGGGCGCTTTGGGCCTGGAGTAGTCCGACGCCCAATTAAATTTGGGTGGGCTAGCCTGCGTCTGCGGCTATATGCCCGATCAGGTCAACGTGACCTTGTTCGTAGCCAGCAGGTGCGGGAAATCATCGCTCGCCAGAAACGCATGTTCGCGTTCGCGAGCCGTTGTGAACGGGTCGAGACTGACCAGAGTATCGTCGACGAAGCCGGGGTGACACATGATGACCCCATTCGCCGGCAGCTCGTCCAAAAATTCCCGCATCAAATTCCCGAAATCGGCTCGCCCGGAGAAATCATAGGCGCCTTCAAATCCGGGATTGAACGCTATCCCGGCTCGCGCCGCCCGGCGGCGGAATTGCGTGCTGAGGAAATCGAGAACGAGCGCCTTTGGCCTACGGAGACGGCGCGCAAGCACCTGATTGCGTCCGCTTTGACGAACCCAGGCGTTCGGCGCGGCCGCTTTTACCGCCTTCAGAAACGCGTCGCGCACCTGCGGAAAAAGTTGCACGTGCTGATGCCCGTCCACAAAGTCCGGCGTCCGTCCGAACGTTTCGGAGAAAGCTGAAAGCTGCACGATCAACTCGGCACGGACGATTTCAGTATCGAGCCTGTGCAGCAGGCCTGCGCGCAATAAATTCGTATACGTCAGAAACATGCCGCCATCAGTTGGTCTGAAATGCATTGTCAGCGGCCGAAACGGCGCCGTCAGTGTCGCGTGTAGCCCGATGGCGCAGCGCGGATTGCTGGCGGCTGCGGCTTGCAGAGCTTTGATTTCGTCGCGGGCGGCTGCAGGTCCGACCACCATCACCGAGGTCGCGTTGAGCCGTCGGCGCTCGATCAAATCGCGAATGGCGCGGTTAACCCCAGGGCTGAGTCCGTAGTCGTCGGCGCAGAGCCAGATGCGGCGCGGCGGCGCGGCGTCGATCATTCGGCGGCAGTCCTCTCGCTGGCGCTTGTGCTTTTTGCCGCGTCGACCGATTTCACGGTGTGCTCGGCAACGAAATAGATCGGCCGTGCCTTCAGCTCCGAGAGAATCTTCCCGATGTATTCGCCCACAATGCCGATCATGATCAGTTGTACGCCGCCAATGGTCATCAGCCCGATCACCAGCGAGGGATAGCCGGGGACGGATTTTCCGGTGGTCCAGGTTTCCCATAGAATCGAAAGCCCGAATAGAAAGGCTATGGTTGCGAGCAACACCCCGAGCAGGCTGGCGAAACGCAATGGCGCGACCGAGAAAGACGTGAGGCCTTCGATCGAAAGCCCGACCAGGCGGCCAGCGCTGAACGTTGTGGCGCCATGGGCGCGCGGCGCCGGCTCATAGTCGACACGGATTTGCCGGAAACCGATCCAACTCGCCAGGCCCTTGAAAAAGCGATTGCGCTCGGGCAGCTGTCGCAGTGCCGCCACCGCACGCGGGGACAGCAGGCGGAAGTCGCCGGCATCCTCCGGGATTTTCTGGCGCGCGCCCCAATTGATCAGTGCATAGAAGCCGTGCACGGCAACTCGCCGCAGCAGCGTCTCGTTATCGCGGTGCGCCTTGGCGGTATAGACCACGTCGTAGCCGCCATCGATCCAGTGAGAGACAAGTTGCTCCACCAGATCTGGCGGATGCTGACCGTCGCCATCCATGAACAGGACCGCGCCGCGCCGCGCATGGTCCAGCCCGGCCATCAACGCGGCTTCCTTGCCGAAATTGCGCGAGAGCGAGATCAGCTGAACATCGAGCGCCTCAGGGGCAAGTCCGCGCGCGATAACTGGTGTGGCATCGGTGCTGCCGTCATCGACATAGACGACCTCGCAGGCAAGCTGGTAGCGCTCGCGAAGCTTCTTCGCCAATGCAATCAAACGCTGGTGCAAAAGCGCCAGTCCGCTCGCCTCGTTGTACAAAGGCACAACGATGGAAAGCCCTTGCGCCGCGGGAGTGGCCGCAGAGGTGGTCAAGTCAGAAACGTCGGCACCGCTGGTCATCGTTCAGCTTCCAATTCCCATGAATACATATGGCAATTGCCGCCGCTTGTCGCCACGGGATAGGCCTCGGCCTTAGCGCCGCAGGAACGAGTCGAGTTTGGCAAACAGCGGATTGTCGCGGTCGAGTACGTAATCCAGGGACGCTACCGAGACCGTTTCCGCACCATGCGCGCGCAGGAAGCTGCCTAACGCGTAAAGTTGGACCGGGGGACAGTGCAGTGTCACCATTCCCGACGACGTCGGTCCACCAAACGGGGAGACCACGCCGAAGCGGTTATGCGCCTCCGCCAGCAGCGCCTCATTGCAGCCGCTAAAACGAGTGCGGACCTCGCGGTACTTGCTCGCGCGCGCGCGGGCGGCGATGTGATCCAGGATGACGCGCGCGGTCTCGCGAGCCTCGTTCGACCAATCGGCATCCTTTGAGGCGACGAGATTGGCCTGGCTGCGCAGGATTACGCCGTCGTCGAGCACTTTGAGACCGTTGGCGGCCAGCGTTGCGCCCGTCGTTGTAATGTCTACGATCATTTCGGCGGTGCCAACGGCCGGTGCTCCTTCGGTCGCGCCGGCGCTCTCGACAATCCGGTAATCGACCACGCCGTGCGAAGCGAAGAATGTCCGGGTGAGATTGATGTATTTGGTAGCGACGCGCATTCGTCGGTTATGTTGCGCGCGGAAGCCGGTGGTGACGTCGTCGAGATCGGCCATGGTCCGAACGTCGATCCAGGCCTGCGGTACTGCTACCACCACATTGGCGCTGCCGAATCCGAGACTGTCGATGATCAACACGCGTTTGTCGGCATCGACAATGCTTTCGCGTACCAGGTCTTCGCCGGTGACGCCGAGGTGGACGGTACCGCGCGCGAGCTGCGACGCGATCTCGCTCGCGGAGAGATACGCGATTTCGACGTTGTCGAGCCCGCTGATGGTGCCGCGATAGTCGCGCGCGCCGCGTGGTTTCGCCAGCGCAAGGCCAGCACGCGTGAAGAAGGCTTCTGCGTTTTCCTGCAAACGGCCCTTGGACGGAACCGCAACCACAAACGGCGTTGTCATGGTGCGCTCCGGTTCGAAGCGCCGCTGCGTGAGATGCCGTCAGCTTTCGTCAAGGCCTCGACCCACACCGAAAATCCGACCGCAGGAATTGGGCTTTGCGCACCGAGCTGGGACATCAGCCCGTCATACCGCCCGCCCGCCACGAGTGGCTCGGGACCACCATTCGTTGCATGCAGTTCAAATTCGAAGCCGGTGTAATAATCCAGGCCGCGTCCGAATGAGGTAGAAAAGCGCGTGGCGGCGGTGTCGATTCCGCGCGCAGCCATGAAGCCGATCCGACTTTCGAATTGATCGATAGCGGCGGAGATGTCGAGCTTTGCATCGTCGGCAAGCCCCCGCAAACGCGCGATCGCTTCATCGGGATCACCCGCGATAGCCAGGAACCGCTTAATCAACGTAAGCGCGTCTCGCGGCAACGCGCCGCTCTTGAGCGTCGACTGCTCAAGGAAACGATCGGCGATTTCAGCTACCGAGCGTCCGCCGACGTTGGTCGTGCCTGCAATCGACATCAGATCCGTGACCAGGGCCAGCGCCGCCTTGCGATCGGAGCCCGCAAGTGCTGCCAGCACGCCTTCATATTCGTTACTGCTCGGCGCTGTCGCAAGCGTGAGCCGCTCGAGATCCTGCGCCAGACTGATCTTGCGATTGAAATCCTTGATCAGTCGTCGCCGCCAGACCGGATAAAGATTGAGGGCGTCGATCAGTGCAATGAAGAGCGCGACATCGCCAGTGCGGATCTCGAGATCATTCACGCCAAACACGGCGGCCGCTTCCAACGCGAGCGCCAGCATCTCGGCGTCGGCTGCCGCACGATCCTGTCGTCCGAAAGATTCGATACCGGCCTGGAGAAATTCGCTGGGGCGGCCAGTTCGATGACGAAACACTGGCCCCAGATAACTGAAGCCAGCCGGCTGTCCCGCCCGGGCTGAAGCCAAATAGTCGCGCGCGACGGGAATCGTGAGATCGGGACGAAGGCACAATTCCTCCCCGCCGGGATCGGTGGTCAGATAGAGGCTCTTGCGAATGTCCTCTCCGGAGAGGTCGAGAAACGGCTCGGCCGGCTGCAGGATCGCCGGCTGGGCCAGGCTGTAGCCGGCCTGCGCGAACGACAACAGCAGCGCATCCGCCCATGCGGCGGATCCGGTCGCGCGAGGGGCGGCGGTCGAGGTCATCGCGAAGTCCAAATACGGCGAAACTGGGTTCCGGAACAATAAGCTGGCAGCGCATTAGCATGCGCGCCGCCCGGTTTCGACAGGGATCGGCCAAGTGGCTTAACGGGTGACCAAAAATCGGCAGCCCGCCGAACGCCAAAAGGCCAAGGTGGGCGATCAGTCTTTATTTACGACCTCCTTGCCCGCCCAATCCCCCAGGACCGCCTGGACCAGGGCAAGCGCGGCTACGGCCGCGGTGTCGGCACGCAGTATCCTGGGGCCGAGGGAAAGCGTTAAGGTTTGCTTCTGTCGCGCCAGCATTGTCCTCTCTTCCTCGGCAAACCCGCCTTCGGGACCGATCAGGACGTCGATCCCGTTGGAGGCGGTCACCCATGCTTGCAGCGTCTTCAGCGGACTTGCCGACTCAGCAGCCTCGTCACAGAAAACCAGCAGGCGCTCTCCGGGACGCGCAACGAGATAACGATCGAGCGGCAACGGTTCGGCGACAGTTGCTATATTCAGAATGCCGCATTGCTCGGCAGCTTCGATGACGTTGGCGCGCATCCGCCCGCCGTTGATCCTTGAAACCTGCGTGAAGCGGGTCAGCACCGGCTGCAGGGATGACGCTCCCATTTCAACCGCCTTCTGCACCATGTAATCGAGGCGCGCATGTTTCAGCGGCGCGAAGACATAAGTGAGATCCGGCACACGAACCTGCAATCGATTCTGGTCAAGGATGGTAAGAGTGTCGGGCCGTTTACGACCTGCGATCGCAGCCTGCCATTCGCCATCGCGGCCGTTGAACACCAGAATAGTGTCCCCTGCCGCAAGACGCAGCACGTTGCCGAGATAATTGCTCTGGTCGCGGTCAAGCGTAACAGTTCCGCCCGCAGCCAAAGGCGCGTCGACGAACAACCGGGGCCGGCGAAAATCATGTGGCGGCATGCTCGACATTCCAATTCCGGCCGCCTTTTAGCCCAATCGAGCAAAATTGCCTCAATAATTGGTTGAAGGGGCGGTAGCGTCGCGCTGTTGCCAAATTCGCCGGGTTGTTAAGAAGCGGCAGGAATCGTAAAAAGCGGTCGAAATCACTCTTCTCTCGGGTAGAAGTTCGGGACCGTATGAGCTTGCCGGAGGAACTGCCTTTGATCATGCGCCGTTTGATTGTGCCGCTCACCATGGCGGTTCTAGCCGTCCATGTCGGTCAGGTCCGGGCGCAGGGCGCGTTTCCGGCGCCGTTACCGGGTCAAGCCCCCATCAAGAACGATCCCGCATTTCCACCGGTCAATGGCGCCGCCCCGACCGCCTCGATCAGCGCCGCTCCCAGCTCGTTTCCGGCGCACGGTGCGGCCCCAGTTACTGGTTCGGCCTTCGAGCGGCCGGCTGCGCCAGCGCAGGGTGGGGCCGCCGCTGAGGCGTGCATGAAAGCGTTCATGCCGCTGCGGGAGGAGGCGGAGAAGCGTGGCAAGCTAATCAAGGCCGCCAGTGAACGTCACGCATCGCCGGAGGAAGCCTGCAAGCTGATCAAGAATTTCGGGCAGGCCGAGATCAAAATGATCAGTTATGTCGAGACCAACTCCGCGAAATGCGGGATTCCGCCGCAGATCGCCGACCAGCTAAAGAACGGGCACAAGAATACCGACAAGATGCAGAAACAGGTGTGTGCGGCCGCGCAGCAAGCCCAGCAAAGAGCGCCAGCCGGGCCCAGCCTAAGCGAAGTGCTTGGTTCGTCGGCCGCGCTTCCGGAAGCGACCGTGACCAAGAAGGGCGGCAGCACGTTCGACACCTTGAACGGCAACGTCCTCACCCGATGATCCCCAAAGCATGAGCGACGCG
>NZ_DATEPI010000300.1:0-6905 GCF_035273305.1 Bradyrhizobium sp.
TTCCAAATAACCAGACAGTCACCCACACCTCCGCGATCTCGCGGTGCGCGCCCGAGTTTTGATAAACGTAAAGCGCACCTGAAACGTCAGAGGGCGCAGGGAATGCCGGGCGCTCGATGCACCCGCAGCCTCGCATGCAAAATCAAAAAGCATACGAGTGTAGTCACCACGGTCACGCCGGAGCAACCCGGCATTCCCCGCGCGATGTTTTACGACTTATAACGTGATCTCCCCGGTGATCGGGCTTGTTTGTCACCGTCGCCTGCGGAAATACTTCCGAAAGCTTGACGCCGGCGTCGAGGCATCAGGACCACACGACTTCATCGTCCGCTTCACGCGCCGTTCGTCCGCGGCACATCAGCGTCCATCGCATCCCGTCCCGCGTTCGTGACGATCGCGAGCCGCCCCTCTGTGGGACGAGACGGCCGCGCTTATGAACTGATTTGCATCGAGCGAGAACGGGAATGTTTTTGCAACAAGGGCTGGACAGTGATTTGCCGCACGGCCCGTCGGGCAGATCATCTCCTGGAACTCGCCTCTCACCCCATTCGGTGTAACGCGCAGAGCTTGTTGCCGTCAGGATCACGCAAATAGGCGAGATAAAACTTTCCGACCGGGATTTCGCGCACACCTGGCGGGTCTTCGCAAGTGGTCGCCCCATTGGCGATGCCGGTGGCGTGCCAGGCGTCGGCCTGCTCGGGCGAAGTCGCGACAAAGCCAATCGTACCACCATTGGCGGGAGTCGCGGGCTTGCCATCGATCGGCTTGGACACCGAAAAAACGCCCGTCGCGGTTCTATAGAAAACGCGATGACGATCTACCCTCCCGGGCGGAACGCCAAGCGTGCCCAACAAGGCGTCATAGAACGACTTGGCCTTTTCGAGGTCGTTGGTGCCGATCATAACGTGCGAAAACATCCTGTATTCCCCTCTACCCTTCTCTCATAGCGAAGCTCTAGCTCACAGCCGTCCGCTTCGGCTCGACAATTTCAAACATGCGCGGAAATTCATCCATCAGGCTCATCAATTCCGCAAGGCTCATCGCATTGCCGGTGAGCTTGATCTTGCCGGCTGCGACAGCTTCCGGAAAACTCGTCTGCTTGGCGATCAGTTCATCCAACGTCGACCGGGCCAACGTGAAGCTGGCGTCCGCCGCGGACGCTGGCGGGGCTTCAATGTAAGTCAGAGCGCAGTTCTCCAGAGTCAGGACAAAGCTCTCCCGGGTATCGGTAAAACTCCAGTTGAGCACGATGTGCTTATCTTCCGCCTTGGGGCCGTTGAGCCGGACCCCGAGCACATCCCACAACTGGCCGGTTCGCAAGGCGGCAAGAGTTTCGCGTGGCATGGGCGGCCGGGCCGGCGTCTTCGGCATGCCCTGCCTCAACTCCTGCGCGCCGAACAGATAGGCGTTGCGCCAGGTCGCGCTTTCGGCCGCATAGCCGAGTTGCTCGAATGTGTCGGCGAGCAGCGCGCGAGCAGCCTGATTGTCGGGTTCGGCGAACACCAGATGGCTGAGCGCCTGCGCCACGAAGCGAAACTCGCCGTTCGAAAAGTCCTTTGTGGCACGATCGAGGATCGCCGCCGCGCCGCCCATGTATTCAACGTACTTCTTGCCCGCCTCGACCGGCGGCAGGGGATCGAGATGAACAGGATTGGCGTCATACCACCCGAGATATTTTTGATAGATCGCCTTCACATTGTGCCTGATATGGCCGTAGTAGCCGCGCCCATGCCATGCGCCTTCGAGGCTTGCCGGCAGCTTGATCGTTTCGGCGATTTCGGTTGCCGTGAGGCCGTGATTCATCAGACGAATGGTCTGGTCATGCGCGAATTTGTAGAGATCGCGCTGCTGACGGATCATGGTGTCGATGCGCTGTCTTCCCCACACTGGCCAGTGGTGCTGACCGCACATCGCATTAGCCTTGCCTCCCCACATCTGCAGCGCCTCGCCAAGATACTTCGACCAGGCCAACGCATCCCGAACGTCGGCGCCGCGAAACGGAAGCAGATTGTGGAAATTGTGGGTGCAGTTTTCGGCCAAATTCAACAGCCTGTAACGCGGCACAAAGAAATGCATTTCTGCCGGCGCTTCGCTGTTTGGCGCCATCTGAAATTCGAATTCAACCCCGTCGATAATCCGCTTGTCGCCGGTTTCCATGATCAGATCTGATGGGCGCAACAGCTTGACTGAACCGGCCGCCATCGACTTGCCAAGCCCGCAGTCGACCTGCCCTCGTGGCCCCTTTGCCAGAAATGGGCCGAATTGATACTGCGCCCGGCGCAGCATCGCAGGTCCGGCGATAATGTTCTCCGAAACAGCGTGCTCCATGAAAAGATTGGGTGCGATGATCGGGACGTCGCGCTTCCCCAACGTCTCGTCATCGAGCACGCCGCGTGCGCCGCCCCAATGGTCAGTATGGGTGTGGGTGAAAACGACAGCGGTCACCGGGCGACGCCCACGATGCTGGAAGTAAAGCTCCATGGCGGCACGCGCTCCCTCGATTGAGGTCAGCGTGTCCACCACAATCACCCCGCCCTCGCCTTCGATGAGCGTCATGTTGGCGATATCCAATCCTCGCACCTGATATACGCCGGGTACCACTTCGAACAGTCCATGGTGCATGTTGAGGCGCGATTGCCGCCACAGGCTCGGGTTGACGGTAACGGGCGCTTTTTCTTCCGCCAGAAATCCGTAAGCTTCCAGACTCCAGACCACCCTGCCCTGCGCGTTGGTGATCGCGGCATTTTCCAGCGTGCCGAGAAAGCCGCGCGAGGCGTCATCGAAGTCTGCGGTGTCGGAGAACGGGAGCGCATCGAGCATAGCCGCTTGCTGCGCGATCACTGAGGGCATGGCTTCCTTGGGAGCCAGGTTATCGGTATCGCTGTTTGCCGCTTGCGTCATGTTCGTCCTTCCCACCCAAAATCCGAGATCAAGACGGATGCGCCGCAAGATAGGGCGAGTCTGCGATCGACCACGACGGCATCGTTTCCATTCGAAAAATCTGGCGCAGATGCACCTCATCCGGGCCGTCGCCGATCCGCAACAGCCGTCCCCAGGCCAGCGCTTGATGAATCGGGGTGTCGTCGGACCCGCCCATCGCGCCGAACACCTGGATCGCGCGATCGGCTATCCGCTGCAGCATGGCGGGAACGGCGACTTTGATCACCGATACGTCGCGCCAGGCGCCGTGATGGCCGGCCTGATCGAGCCGCCATGCGCAGCGATAACTCAACAGCCGGGCCTGCTCCAGCTCGACTCGTGACTCCGCGATCCAGCGCTGCACGGTGTCATATTGGATCACGGTGCGGCCGAAGGCTGACCGTTCCGCCGATCGCACCATCATCAATTCGATCAGCAGTTCGCACAGCCCGATTGAACGCATGCAATGATGAATGCGGGCGGGCCCGAGCCGCACTTGCGCCACTTTGAAACCGTCGCCCTCTTCGCCAAGCAAGTTCGACCTGCTGACGCGAACATTGTCGAACGCGAGTTCACCGATCGGCGCAATGTGATCCTCGCAGCCCATCCATCGCAGTGGACGCACAAGACGCACGCCCGGCGCGTTCATCGGCACGATGACGCAGGAATGGCGGCGGGTCCGATCGGCTTCCGAATTCGTGACCCCGAGAACGATCAGAAAGCTGCAGCGCGGATGAGCAGCACCGGTGATGAACCACTTGCGTCCATTGACAATGTAGTCGTCGCCATCGCGAACCATGGTGGTTGCAATGTTGGTCGCATCCGACGACGCCACGTCCGGCTCGGTCATCCCGAAGGCTGATCGGGTTTCGGCTTCCAGAAGCGGCCGCAACCAGCGTTGCTTCTGTTCTGCAGTCGCACAGTTCTGCAACGCGATCATGTTGGGCACGTCGGGCGCCTGGCAATTGAAGACCTCAGGCGCCCAGAACAGCCGGCCCATGATCTCGGCAAGCGGCGCATAGTCGAGATTGGAGAGCCGCGTACCAGGCTCATCGGCGGCAAGCTCCGGCAGGCCTAGATTCCACAAACCTGCCGCGCGCGCCTTTTCCTGCAGCTCGCCCATGAACGGCGGAGGCTCGCGTTTGACCGCGACATGTTCGAGCCACGCCCGATGATGCGGGAGCACCTCGCGCTCGAAAAACGTCTGCAGGCGGCCACGCCACTGCTCGGACTTCGCCGACAGATTGAAATCCATAATGCCCCGCGCGAACGCTTCGTTTCGACCGAGTGAAGCGGTCTTGTTATCTTGATGCCTTGCACGGCAAGGGTCGGTGTCCCCCCCTGCATCTAAACGAATGACAATATCATTTGCAAATCTGTTTTGTTATTGAGAGAACGCTTCAGGAAACGCCGGACGAATGGACATCGCAAGGGACAAACAAGCGATGGCGCGCGAACGAACTGAGGGCGTTGGGAGAGATCAATGAATGTAACGCGAGCAGTTGGCTTCGCCGCTGCCATTGCCGCCATGCTGCTCGGCAGCGGGGCCGGCGCGCTGGCACAGAGCGAGTATCCGAACCGGGCGATCCACATCATCGTTCCCTATCCTGCCGGCGGCATTGTCGACATCGTCGCGCGTGCCGTCACCGAGCAGATCGGTCGAGACTGGAAGCAATCGATCGTGGTGGAATCCCGGCCCGGCGCCAACAGTAATATCGGTACCGCGGCTGTCGCACGAGGCGAGCCCGACGGCTACACCTGGCTGGTCACGGGACCGGCGGTGCTGGTGAATCCGACGCTCTACAAGGACGCCGGCTGGAGTGTGATGAAGGATTTCAAATGCGTCGGGCTGGCGGTTTGGAACCAGAGCGTCGCGCTTGTGAATCCCGCGATGCCGGTGAAGACGCTTCAGGAATTCGTCGACCTGGCGCGCAGCAGGCCTGGTCAGCTCAATTTCGGCAATCCGGGCACCGGCTCATCCATCGATCTCACGGCACAGAAGCTGTTTCAGGTCGCCGACATCAAGCTGGCCAATATCGGCTACAAGGGTCAGCCGCCGGCGCTGATCGATCTGATGACGAATTTGATGCATTTTGAGATCGTTTCGCTAGCGCTCGCGCTGCCGCACATCAAGCAAGGCACGGTAAAGCCGCTGGCGGTGTTTACCGAGAAGCGCGTTCCGGATCTTCCCGATGTGCCGACGATCGCCGAAGCCGGATATGCTGAAGCCGCTTACGTCCCGTGGTACGGCATTTACGTCTCGTCGAACACGCCGGATGCCCTGGTCGAAAAGATTCACGGCGCGATCAACAAGGCGCTGCAGAATCCAGATGTTCAGCGTCAGCTCGCCAAGGCGGACATTCCTGGCAAGCCGATGCCGCTGGACGAGCTCGCCGCGCTGATGAAAGCGGATTACGAGAAGCTGACCGCGGTGGCGAAAGCCTCAGGCATCAAGCCGCAATGAGTCTTTAGGTTAGCCTTGATTGGTCAAAGTCAGCATTTGATCGGTCCGCCTTGTCCGGGCGATCAGCATTTTGGTTCGCGGCGCCCGCAAGGGCGTGAATGTCAGGCACGGAAGCAACTCACTCATTTCCTGACCTTGCTGGCGTCCATCTTGATCGAGGTGTCGAGCAGTTTTGTGGTGAAGGCACTTTCGACCGGAAACGGCTTCTCCATGCCGAGATAGGTCTGCACCAGCTCGTAATCCTTCTTCATTCGCTCGCCGTCGATCCAGCCCAGCGCCTTCGTGGTGGTGAATTCGTCGGTCATCAGGAATTTGATGCGTTCCCACTGACGTTGCTGGTTTTCCTTGTCGAGGCCGGAGACCTGATCGAGCAGCGCCTTCAGGCACGGGGCAACGTCGGCGACGCAGGCCGCAAACGCCTTCTGGCTGATGCGCACGAAGTCTTCGGCGAGTTTCGGATTTTTTTGCAGAAACGCGCCGTTCACGATCAGTGAATTGCCGTACGGGTTGAGCCCGATGTCCTTCCAGTTCACGTAGCCGAGGTCGCTGCCGAACTCGATCACTTTCAGGTCGTGCTCGTTGTAGAAGTCGCTGATGATATCGACGGTGTGCGTCTTCAAAGCGGCGATTTTGGCCGTCGGTCCGACATTCACGAACGTCACCGAGTCCGGCGCAATTCCCGCCGCCTTGGCAAACGCCGGCCACATCACGCGGGAAGCGTCGCCCGGCGGATTGCCGATCTTGTGGCCCGGAAAATCCTTGGCGCCATTCACGCCATAACTCTTCAGCCAGTAGAAGGTCTGCCCGGTGTTGGCGTAGATACTCATCAGCGCCACCACATCGGCGCCCTTACTGCGCGCCACCAGCGCGGTCGCGAGATCAGCGATCCCGAACGGTGAACCGCCGGAGCCAACCTTCAGCGACGAAACGCCGGAACCCTTGCCGACCTCGATGCTCAGATCGATGCCCGCCTTCTCATACCAGCCCTGGGCCTTGGCATAATAGAATGGTGAATGGTCCGCTGTGGGGGTCCAGTTCAGGAGCAGATTGACGGATTCGGCGGCGTTGACGGGAGCAGCCGGCGCGGCCAGTACGAGCGCCAGTCCCAAGACCCTCAAACTTTTCATGGCAACTCTCCTCGATCGGCGGTTGTCCGTGTGCCGCTGGTCCGGACCGGGGCGCGCGGTCTTGTCGTTGCACATTCTCAGGTCTACCAATGCAACAAGGGACCGATCGAATTGTCAACTGTCTGGTTGGAAATGCCAAAGCCACGAACCAACGGCGCCAGGCCGCAGCGGCGCAACCCGGTCAACACGCGGAAAAAACTGCTGACGGCCGCGCGACGCGAATTTGCGAAACGTGGGCTGGCCGGTGCGCGGGTCGATGAAATCGCCGCGCGTGCCGGCGTCAACAAGCAGATCCTCTATCACTATTTCGGCGACAAGGATGCGCTCTATCTCGCGGTGCTTGAGTGGGTCTACGAGGAGATCCGCAGCCATGAGCGCAAGCTAAACCTTGAAGG
>NZ_DATEPI010000301.1:0-21740 GCF_035273305.1 Bradyrhizobium sp.
GACCTTCTCGTCTCGACCGAAGGGGAGAAGTGCGTAGCGTCTAGAAGTCGCACCCTCCCAAAAGTGGGCAGATGGTGCTAGGACATTCGCGTCTTCGCCGCTGCCCACCGGTCCGTCCCAATCGCCAATGAAAAATCCAGAGATCCTGAGCCAGATCGCCGAATTCTGCCGGCAAGCCGATATGGCGGAGACGACGTTCGGCCGCCACGCCGTGAACGATGGAAAGCTGGTGCATCGGCTGCGCGAGGGCAAACGCATCACCATCGACACGCTCGAACGCATTCAGGCCTATATCGCGGCGTCCAGTCCCGATGGGCTGCCGCCGCCCGCTCCCAGAGAAGTTCCGGTTGAAAAGCGTGATCCGCGCGGCAATTTCCGCTTCTTCGAAAACCGGCAGAAATACCTGCTGTTCGTTCATACCTGCAGCGAAAAACGGGTGATTGCAGAGCGGGTGGCGCTCGAATTGGGCAGCATCCATCCGCGCCCGCCCGCGCTTCGGGTGTTCGATGCCGGTGTTGGCGACGGCACGGTGCTGGCGCGTGTGATGCGCTCGATGCACGGCCGTTTTCCCCATATGCCGTTTTATATCGCGGGAAAGGAGCTCAGCCTCGAGGACGTTCGGTTGACCCTGGAAAAGGTCCCGGACCGGCTATTTGAGCATCCGGCCACGGTTTTTGTGCTCACCAACATGTATTACGCGGAAGCGCCCTGGCTGACCCCGGCTTCGCCCGCTGCCGCAGCCGGCATGATCTGGCATGAAGTCCCGCTGCGGGGCGCCTCCTCAGGCGAATTCGAGGCCCAGATCGCCGAGATTAGGCCGTTCCTGGAGCAGAACTGGCGGGCCCGGGTCAGCCCGCGTTCCGGCATGCCGGTCTATGAACGCCCCGTGGCCATCGTGCTGTACCGGGAAGACCACCGTTTTTTGCTTGATTCGATCATCCCGCGGGCCGGCCGCTCCGAAGCCAATTTCGACCTTGTGATCGCTTCGCAGCCCTACCGGGCCAAATCTTCTGTGAAATTCCGTGCCAAACACATCATTGCGCCACTGGCGCGGGCCTTGCGGGCAGGGGGCCGGCTGATCGGGATTCACTCTCACGGGCAGGATCCCGGCATGGAGATTATCCAGGCGGTTTGGCCCGGAGAAAATCCTTTCGCGGTGAGCCGTCATGAGCTATTGCGCGCGGTGAAATACGAGCTGGGATCGGCCGCGCGCGACCTTAACTTTAATGCCTACGCCGATAACCGTTCGATCTTCCGTTATGATATGGAAGCGCTGCCAGACGAGGTCACCGGCTCGATCGGGACCTCGACGGCCTTTGCAGCATGGAACGCGGCGGTGTATGTCGCCCAGATTGAAGACGACCGGTTGACGGAAATGACCCTAAGTGGCCGCTATCTCGATACCGTCAGAGAGGTTCTGCGCGAGCATAACGGGCTCTGGTTTTACGACGAATCCTACGTCATCTCGCGCCGTCGGGACTGACATTCCAGGAACAACATCAGGAAAGGCCGCCAGGATGGCGGAAAGGGGTTAGTTGATGCGCGCGTCATCTCTGTTTACGAGCGAGTCGGTTTCCGAAGGCCATCCGGACAAGGTCTCGGACCAAATCTCGGATGCGATCCTCGACGCCTTCATTGAAAAGGACGTCAAGCTCGGCATCGCCGACGACAGCCTCGTGAATACAAGATTGGGCTGTGAGACGCTTTGCACGACCAACAAGATCGTGATCGCGGGTGAAGGCCGCGGCCAGTTGTTTCGGATGATTCACGGGGTCTCCGTGGTTGATCGCGAATTGATCAGCGAGATCGCCCGCGGCGTCGTCAAGGACATCGGTTACGATCAGAACGGCTTCTCCTATCACGGCGCCGATATCGAGGTGCTGCTGCACGGCCAATCGCCCGATATCGCCATGGGAGTTGACGCCAAGAAAAAGAAAAGCGGCGAGGAAGAAGGCGCCGGCGATCAGGGCATGATGTTCGGCTACGCCTGCAACGAGAGCGAAGTATACGAGAAGGGCTCCTACATGCCCGCACCGATTTTCTTCGCGCACAAGATCCTGAAGGTGCTGTCCGAGAAACGGCGTAACGGTCAGTTGTTCGACTTGCAGCCCGACGCCAAGAGTCAGGTCACCGTGAAGTACGTTGACGGCAAGCCGGTCGGCTGCACCAAGGTCGTCGTTTCAACCCAGCACAACGAGAAAAGCCGTAACGGCAAGAAGTACTCGCCCGGCCTGATCAAGGAGATGATCTCCAGCGCAGTCGAGTCCGCGCTGCCAAAGGGCTGGATGCCGCAAAAGGGTTCCGATTTTCTGGTTAATCCAACCGGCAACTTCGTCGTCGGCGGACCTGATGGCGATTGCGGCCTTACCGGGCGCAAGATCATTGTCGACACCTATGGCGGGTATGCGCCGCACGGCGGCGGCGCTTTCTCCGGCAAGGATCCGACCAAGGTCGATCGCTCGGCGGCTTACGCTGCCCGCTACCTCGCCAAGAATGTCGTCGCCGCCGGCTTCGCCGAGCGCTGCACAATCCAGGTCGCTTATGCGATTGGCGTGGCCGATCCAATGTCGGTCCTGGTGGACACCCACGGCACCGGCAAAGTCGAGGAGAAAAAGCTCGAGAAGGTGCTGCCGGAAATTTTCAGGCTGACGCCGACCAATATCCGGCGTTCGCTGAAGCTGAACCGGCCGATCTATCGACGCACCGCGGCCTATGGCCACTTCGGCCGCGCGCCGGACAAGGACGGCGGCTTCTCCTGGGAAAGAACCGATCTCGCCGACGCTCTGAGGCGGGCTGTGTGATTGGGCTGGTTCGTCATGGCGTGACCGCCCATTCAGCGCCTCTCTCTTTGGCCAACACGTGAATGCCGGGCTCAGGCCAGGGCGCGACGAAACAAAGAATGCAGTCCGACTTACTGCGAGAAACGCCGTTCGGGCAAAGACAAAGGAATACATAATGACCGCGACCGCCAAGAAGCCCGCCTTCACCGACTACATCGTCAAGGACATCTCGCTCGCCGAATTCGGCCGCAAGGAGATTTCGCTTGCCGAGACCGAGATGCCGGGCCTGATGGCAACGCGCGAGGAGTACGGCCCGAAACAGCCGCTGAAGGGCGCGCGGATCGCGGGGTCGCTGCACATGACGATCCAGACCGCGGTGTTGATCGAAACGCTGGCAGCCCTCGGGGCCGACATCCGCTGGGTCTCCTGCAACATCTATTCGACCCAGGACCACGCGGCGGCGGCGGTTGCAGCGGCGGGCATTCCGGTCTTCGCCGTCAAGGGCGAAAGCCTCGCCGAATATTGGGACTACACCGCAAAGCTTTTTGACTGGCACGGCGGCGGCACGCCCAACATGATCCTCGATGACGGCGGCGATGCCACCATGCTGGTGCACAACGGCGTGCGCGCCGAGCAGGGCGACGTCAAATTCCTCGACAAGCCGGAATCGGAAGAAGAGGAAGTGTTCTTCGCGCTGATCAAGCGGCTGCTGAAGGAAAAGCCGAAAGGCTACTTCGCCGAGATCGCCGCAAACATCAAAGGCGTCTCGGAAGAGACCACCACCGGCGTGCACCGGCTCTACAACATGGAGAAGGAAGGCAAGCTGCTGTTCCCGGCCATCAACGTCAACGACAGCGTGACCAAATCCAAATTCGACAATCTCTACGGCTGCCGTGAATCGCTGGTCGATGGCATCCGACGCGGCACCGACGTGATGATGTCGGGCAAGATCGCGATGGTCGCGGGCTTCGGTGATGTCGGCAAGGGTTCGGCGGCGTCATTGCGCCAGGCCGGCTGCCGGGTCATGGTCTCCGAAGTCGATCCGATCTGCGCGCTGCAGGCGGCGATGGAAGGCTATGAAGTCACCACCATGGAAGACGCCGCGCCCCGCGCCGATATCTTTGTCACCGCCACCGGCAACAAGGATATCATCACGATCGAGCACATGCGCGCGATGAAGGACCGGGCCATCGTCTGCAACATCGGTCACTTCGACAACGAGATCCAGATCGCGCATCTGCGCAACCTGAAATGGACCAATATCAAGCCGCAGGTCGACGAAATCACTTTCCCTGATGGCAAGCGGATGATTCTGTTGTCGGAGGGTCGGCTGGTGAACCTCGGAAACGCGATGGGCCATCCGAGCTTCGTGATGTCGGCGTCCTTTACCAACCAGACGCTGGCCCAGATCGAGCTGTTCGCAAACAACAGGAACGGCAAATACGAAAAGAAGGTCTATGTGTTGCCGAAGTCGCTGGACGAGAAGGTGGCGCGCCTCCATCTTGCAAAGATCGGCGTAAAGCTGACTGAGCTGCGCCCCGATCAGGCCGAGTACATCGGTGTCAAGCCGGAAGGCCCCTTCAAGGCCGACCACTACCGCTATTGATTATGCTCGCATTCTGCTCTTGAGGGCACAGCGTCTCCTGGAATGTCTGCGCGAGCACGATGTTGGCGCTATGGCCATTGACCTCGGGACGAAGCGGGGCTGGGAGAGAGCACGATGTCATCAGAACACGTCGACGTATTGATCGTCGGCGCCGGCCTGTCCGGCATCGGCGCGGCTTATCACCTGCAGCACAAATGTCCCGGCAAGAGCTTCATGCTTCTTGAAGGCCGAGACTGCATCGGCGGCACCTGGGATCTGTTCCGATATCCCGGCATCCGCTCCGACAGCGACATGTTCACGCTGGGTTATTCATTCAAGCCGTGGACCGAGCCAAAGGCGATCGCCGACGGGCCGCGGATCCTGAACTATGTGCGCGAGACCGCCAGCGAAAACGGCATCGATCAAAAGATTCGCTTCAACCACCGCGTCAGGCGGGCGTCGTGGTCCTCGCAAGAGGCGCGCTGGACGGTGGAGGCGGAGCGCAGCGGCGAGGGCGGTACAGAAACCGTGCGCTTCACCTGCAATTTCCTGTTCATGTGCTCCGGCTATTACAAATACGAAGAGGGCTACACGCCCGAATTCCAGGGCAGCAAGGACTTCGGCGGCCGGATCGTGCATCCGCAGAAGTGGACCGATGATATCGATTATGCCGGCAAGCGCGTAGTGGTGATCGGCTCGGGAGCGACCGCCGTGACGTTGGTGCCGGAGATGGCCAAGAAAGCCGCTCATGTCACGATGCTGCAGCGCTCGCCGACTTACGTCGTGTCGCGGCCCGCGCAGGACCCCTTGGCGAATAAGTTGCGGCGCAATCTTCCTTCGAAGCTCGCCTATCATCTGATCCGCTGGCGCAACGTGCTGTGGGGGATGTACTTCTTCCAGCTCAGCCGGCGCAAGCCGGCCCGCGTCAAGGAATTGATCCTCGGCGGCGTCAAGATGGCGCTCGGTCCCGACTACGATATCGCCACTCATTTCACGCCGCGCTACAATCCGTGGGATCAACGGCTGTGCCTGGTGCCGGACGGCGACCTGTTCAAGTCGATCAAGGAAAAGCGCGCTTCGGTTGTTACCAGCGAGATCGACACCTTCACCAAAAACGGCATCCGGCTAAAGGACGGCCGCGAACTCGAAGCCGACATCATCATCACCGCGACCGGCCTGGTTCTGCAGGTGCTCGGGGGCATGGAAGTCAGTGTTGACGGGCGTGCGGTCGAGTTTGCCAGGACGCTGAACTACAAGGGCATGATGTATTCGGATGTGCCGAATCTGGCCTCGGCGTTCGGCTACACCAATGCGTCCTGGACGCTGAAGTGCGACCTCACCTGCGAATATGTCTGTCGACTGATCAACTACATGGACCGGCATGGCTACAAGAAATGCATGCCGCACAACGCCGATCCATCGATCACCGAACTGCCATCGCTGAGTTTCTCCTCCGGCTACGTGCAGCGCTCGGTGGCAAAGATGCCGAAGCAGGGCTCGAAGCGGCCATGGCGGCTGTACCAGAACTACGCGCTCGATATCGTCAGCCTGCGGTTCGGCAGGGTCAACGATGGCGTGATGCAATATTCGTAAGGGTTCAGGGGCGAAGCGGAGACAGACGCCCGTTAACGACTATTGACGATCGAAAACTGCCAAAACTCAAGGGGCGTTCGCCTCGGGTGATTTCGGCCGGATCCACGGCCAACCAACGAGGCCTCCACACATGGCGCAGAACGCCGCCACCAGCAAAGCCGTACGCAGCGCGCGGTCGAATGCTGCCGTCGCTTGCCCGGTGACTCCGGCCTGTCCGGCCAATATTGCGTTCAACGCTTCGTTCGCTTGCGCCGGCGGCGCCACGGCAAGATGATACGCAAAGCTGACGAATAATACTGCGCCGAGCGCCGCGACCGCGATGAGACTGGCCACCCGGGCGACCGCGTTGTTGATGCCCGACGCGACCCCGGCGTGGGCTTCACCGACAGACGATATCACAGTCGAGGTCAGCGGCGGAACGGTGATGGTCATGCCGATGCCAAATACTGAGATCGCCGGAAACACTCCAGCCCAGTAGGGCTGTGGGAAATCGGAGAAAGCCAGCAGCGCCAGACCGCAGGCTGCGATGATGGGTCCGAAGGTGAGCGACGGCCGGGGCCCGAAGCGATCGGAAAGCATGCCCGCGAATGGCGCTCCGAACCCCATGATTAGAGCGAATGGAAGCAGCGCCGCGCCTGCCTGCGTCGAAGAATAGCCTCCGAGCCGGATTAAGCCGAACGGCAGATAGTAAAGCGCGCCGCCGAGCGCGAAGTAAAGCAATAGCGTCAACGCGTTGGCTGCAGAAAAATTGAGCGACCCGTACAGCGATAGCGGCATCATCGCCTGTTCGCCGGACCGGGCTTCGATTGCAAAAAACAACAAGAGGAATACAGATCCCAATCCGAGCGCGCCGAGCACGGCCTTGTCATAAAATCCAAATGCGGGAATGGCGCTAAGCCCCCAGGTGATCGCGGCCAGGCCGATAGCGATCGTAACCGCGCCGGCCCAGTCGAGTGATCTCGCGTTGCCATCGCGGCTTTCGCAGGCGAACCCGGCGGCAAGTCCGGCAGCGACGATCGCCAGCGGCACATTGAGCAGAAAGATCGCGCGCCACGACACCTGGTCAACCAGCCAGCCGCCCAACACCGGACCGGCGGCAGAGGTCAGCGCGCCCGCACCGGACCATATCCCGATCGCACGGTTGCGCTCGTGCTCGTCGAAGGTCGCCCCCAACATAGCGAGACTCGCTGGGACGAGCAGCGCGGCGCCAATCCCTTGTATCGCGCGGCTGATGATGAGCGCGGTGATGTTCGGGGAGAAGCCGCATGCGATGGATGCGACAGTGAAAACGGCAATGCCGACGAGAAAGATGCGTCGACGGCCGTAAAGATCGGCAGCCGCCCCTGCGATCAGCACTATTGCGCCCAGCAGTAGCAAGTAGGCATTGACGATCCACTGCGTCGAAGTCACGGTTGCATGCATGGCATGCTGGATCGTCGGCAGGGCGATATTCACCACCGAGCCGTCGACAAATGCCATGCTCGATCCGAATATCGTCGCCGCCAGCGTCAGCCGCTTGCGTCTTTGCGAAAGTGCCGCGTCAAAAGCCGGTGTCGCCCGGATAACGTCGGCCTCGCAGGGCGGCTGTATGAAACCAACCATTGGGGCTCGGGAAGCGGAGCTATAGCTCCTCCCAGGATGCGCCTCGCGTGTAGCATTGGCAACTATCGGTCTCGCTCCTTTCGCCAGCCGTAGCGTTCGCCAACACGGTCGTGAATGACCTCAACGGAAGTTAGGGACCAACACTTGGAGTAAGCTTTTGGCGAGATCCGGTTTTATGTGGACAGAAATAGGCTTGTCGGGCTCAGCACACGTTGGCAGACTAGAACTGGTCGCCATTGCTGGAAAGCATGCGCATGTCACGCCGCGGCGAAATAGGACCGTCGTCAGCTGTGAAAACACCTGAGCCCCTCGCGTCGGAGCGCGCGTTACGGCGCCGCAAGATCATCAACAAAATCATGAACGTGATTGTAGTGGTTGGGATCGCTATCGATCTGTTCTTCGCTATCCTCTACTCCGTGCTCGACGCCCGAGCCTACGCTGTAGCTATCGGCGTGAATCTCGCGACTGCGGTCCTGTGGGCCATGACACCCTTGTTCCAGCGCTGGCCGGACCCATTCGCCGGTGTCTGGTTTCTCGGCGTATTTGTAGTGGCAATGCTGAGTTTCACGTTATTGCTTGGACACGCATCGGGCTCACACTTGTTTTTGATTCTCGTCGCGATCTTTTCGCTGATCTTCCTGGGCCCTCGTCCGATTGTACTACCGCTGCTCACCACCCTGGTCGCCTGGGGAGCATTCGTCGTCGCGGCCAAGCTTCTGCCTCGTTGGCCATCCCACATCCCCATGTTGATAGATGAGTCAGAAGCTCTATTCTACGCCACATCAGCACTGACGATGTGCGTGCTCTTCCTGACCACCCGATACTCAATCCATCTGGTCGACACAGCCGAAGCGGCGCTGGAGCGCGAATTTCGTCGTTCGGACGCGCTCCTGCTGAACGTTCTCCCCGCGCCAGTGGCTGAACGACTTAAGTCCGGCGAACGGATCGCTGATGGATACAAGTCCGTTAGCGTGCTCTTCGCGGACATCGTTGGATTTACGGCGGCCGCGCGTCAGGCCGGCCCGGAGGCGACCGTAGGTATGCTGAACCGCTTCTTCTCCGTCGCGGACGAACTCGCTCAGCGGCTCGGTTGCGAGAAGATCAAGACGATCGGCGATTGCGTAATGGTGGCCGCTGGTTTGCCCGAACCCTCTTCCAGCCACGCCGAGACGCTTGCCCACTATGCGCTTGATCTCCGGGACACCATGGACGGAGAAACCTTCGCGAGCGCGCCGCTCAAATTGAGGATTGGAATTCATTCGGGCCCTGCAGTCGCAGGTGTGATAGGCCGCAGCCGCTTTGCTTACGATTTGTGGGGTGATACCGTCAACGTGGCCTCGCGAATTCAGCATGCGGCCAAACCCGACGAAATTCAGCTTTCGAATGCGACACGTGAGCTCCTCAGTGCGAGTTTTTCCTGCACTGCAGCTGGCGAAGTCGAGACTCGGGGAGCGGGTCGTGTAGGTGTCTGGCGTCTCGATCGCGAACTTGAGAGGCTCACTTAGGTGCTCCGTATACTGCAGCACAGAGTCTGGCAATGGAGAGGCGACGCGTTATGGCGAGAACCTACCCTGATATTGCAATTGAGGAAATTCTGCTAACCGTTGAAGAGGCGATGAGTCGGGTTATTGATTGGTGGGGAGACCTGCCACCGTCGATGAAAGAAGCGATTGAGCAGTTTCGCACCCAGCTTGGGGCAGCAATTGATTCCGTGGAATTTGTTAAAAGGGCTCTCGACAGAGAAGCACCCGAAAATGATGGCGGTGATGGCACATAGCGTCGTTTCGCTGCCGTGCGAGACATCATTTCCGGGAGCACATTCTGTGAGCAGGTGCGCGGGATTGGAGGTTTTTGAAGATGCGGCTGATATCTAAACTGGTTGTTGTCTCTGCTGTTTTGGGGATTTTCCAATTTGGTGTCGCGCATGCCGCGACGGTCGTCGCTCTCGGAGCCAGCAACACTGCTGGCAAGGGTGTCTCACCCAGCCAAGCGTATCCCGCCCAGCTCGAGGCCATGATTCGAGCGAGAGGATTAGACGTCACCGTCATCAATGCGGGTATTAATGGTGACACGACGGGCGGAATGATGGCTCGGCTTGACAGCACAGTTCCGAGAGGGACGAAGGTCGTCATCCTGCAGCCCGGCGGAAACGACATGAGAAGGGGGACACCCAACTACACCGCCGCGATCCAAGCTCGACTAAAGGCGATGGGGGTCAAGGTCGTTATGTTGCCGAACGTGATGTTCCGTGGCAAGCCGCACCAACCCGATGGGATGCACCTCACGCCGGAAGGCTACCATATGCTCGCGCAACAACTCGTCGGTCCGGTTGCCAGTGCGCTTCGGAATTGAAAAAAGCTCCGCCCGGCGGCTTAGCCCGCCGGCTTGCCGATCGTCACCTTCAACGTGCCAATGCCATCGACCCCGCACTCGATCTTATCGCCGGGTGAGAGTGCGGCGACGCCGGCCGGCGTTCCCGTCATGATGATGTCACCGGCGCCGAGCGAAACCTGCTCGGACAGCTTTGCGATGATTTCCGGCACACTCCAGATCAGTTCGGTGAGGTCACCCTTTTGCCGTTCGGTGCCGTTGACGGAAAGCCAGATTTTTCCCTTGGCGGGATGGCCGATCTTTGATGCCGGCTGTACCGCGCCGCACGGGGCCGAATGGTCGAAGGATTTGCCGACCTCCCAGGGGCGCTCCTTTTTGCGTGCGGCTAATTGCAGATCGCGGCGGGTGAGATCAATCCCGACCGCGTAGCCATAGACGTGGTCGAGCGCCTTGTCGGCAGAGATATTGAGCCCTCCGCTCTTCATGGCCACGATCAACTCGACCTCATGATGCAGGTCCTTGGTCAGCGGAGGATAAGGAATGGTGGCGCCATCAGGCTCGAGCATGTCGGCGTGCTTGGCGAAAAAAAACGGCGGCGCGCGTTCGTCATTTCCCATTTCGCGGATGTGCTCGAGATAATTCCTGCCGACGCACCAGATGCGCCGAACAGGAAACGATTTGCTGTCGCCGGCGACGGCGAGCGAAGCTTGCGGCGGGGATGGAATGACAAAGGACGTAACGCTCATGAAGGACTCTCGGCGGGTTTGAGGCGAAAACTTTTGGTGTACCTGTTAGGCGGTTGCGCTGATCGGCGCCAGCGCAAGTGGGCCGGCATCGCGATGCTGAATCCGGAAGAACGACGCGTAACGGCCGCCGCGGCGCAGGAGATCCTCGTGCCGGCCGCGCTCGACGATCTCGCCGCCCTCGACTACCAGGATGGCGTCGGCATGCATGATGGTGTGCAGCCGATGCGCGATCACGATCGTGGTGCGGTTTTGGCAAAGATGCTCGATGGCTTCCTGCACCTGCTGTTCGGATTCCGAATCCAGCGCCGCGGTCGCTTCATCGAGCAAGATAATCGGCGCATTCTTCACCAGTGCGCGCGCGACCGCGATGCGCTGCCGCTGTCCACCTGACAATTGCGTTCCGTGCTCGCCCACCGGCGTATCGTAGCCCAACGGAAAGCCCATGATGAATTCGTGCGCGCAGGCTGCCTTTGCGGCAGCCATGATCTGCGCTTCGGTGGCGCCGACCTTGCCGAAGGCGATATTCGCGGCGATGGTGTCGCGGAATAAAAAGACGTCTTGTCCGACATAGGCGGTCTGCGCGCGCAGCGATCGCCGCGACACCGCGGAAATCGACTGTCCGTCGATCAGGATCTCACCCTCTCCAATCTCATAGAGCCGCAGCAGAAGCGCAAGCACCGTCGACTTCCCGCCGCCGGATGGGCCCACCAGCGCAGTCACCTTTCCGGGCTCGGCGACGAAGCTCATGCGCTTGATGACGGGTTCGTTCGGCCGGTAAGCGAATGTCGCGTTGCGTAACTCCACCCGTGCCTCCATCAATCTCAGCGCCGGATTGTCGTCCTCCAACGGCTCGCTCGACGGGCTATCCACGATTTCCAGCAGTTTGCGGGCGCCGATCAGATTGCTGTTCAATTCGATGTTCAGCCGAGCCAGGCGTTTGGCCGGCTCATAGGCCATCAGGAACGCGGTCAGGAATGAAAAGAATTGTCCCGGCGTTGCGCCCATCGCGACCACGCTGTAGCCGCCATACATCAGGCCACCCGCCACCGCGAGACCGCCTAGCGTTTCCATCAGCGGGCTGGAGCGGTTGGACACGCGTGCCATTTTGTTGGCGTTGTGTTCAACGGCTGCAATGCTGGCGTCGATGCGCTCGCGCATGGTCTGCTCTAGCGTGAACGCCTTGACGGTCCGGATGCCCTGCACGGATTCCTGCATGGTTTCCAGAATGTCGGCGGTGCCGGTGAATTGGTTGTGCGCCAGTCCCTTGATTCGTTTCACAAGCTTGCGCAGCACCAGCATTGCCGGTGGCGCTACCAGGAATCCGAGCAGGGCCATATAGGGATCCTGCATCAGCATGACCGCGACCAATCCGATCAGCAGCAGAACGTCGCGGCCGAGCGCGTTGATGAGCAAGCTCAGCACCTGCGCCACCGAGTTCGCACCTGATGTCAGGCGCGCGAGAAATTCCGACGAATGGCGCTCTGAGAAGAACGCGACGCTTTCGTTCATCAATTTCGCGAACAGCCGGCGTTGGTTGTTGGCCAAAATCGCGTTGCTGATCTTCGAAAGAATAACCTGATGTCCGTAAGTCGCGGCGCCCTTAAGGATGAAGATCAGGACCGTTACACCCGACAGCAGTGCGATGCCGCGCACGTCCTTGTCGACATAGGCCTTGTTGATGACCTGTCCGAGGATCCAGGCGGAGCCCGCGGTCGCGCCGGCGGAGACCCCCATCAACAGGAACGCAACGAGGTAACGGCGCCAGTAGGCCACGCCCTGCTCAGTAATCAGGCGGCGAATCAGGATCGCGGCGCCATACGGATCGTCGCTGATTTTGGTGGGAATTTCGGTCATCCGCGTTCCATCGACGGAAAGGGCAAATCACTCACCGTCCGGCAGCTGCGAAATGCCTCCTTGCCCGCTATATCGCGGTTTTTCAAGTCAAATCAGGGCTTGCGCCGGACGAGAATCTACGCGGAGGTGGCGTGTTGCAACTCGCTCTGGCGCTCGCGAACGAGTTTCTGTTCCCACGCCAGCGCATGCGCGACGATGGTCTCTAGCTCTTGGTATTGCGGCGTCCAGTCCAGGGCCGTGCGCAGCCGGGAAGTATCCGCGATCATGGCCATGATGTCGCCGGGGCGGCGCGGTCCATGTTGAACGGCGAAATTGCGTCCGGAGATGCGCCGCACGGCTTCGATCGTCTCCAGTACCGAATAACCACGTCCGTAACCGCAGTTCAGGGTCACCGAGGCTCCGCCCCCGCGGAGATAGGCGAGCGCCGCGCGATGCGCTTGCGCCAGGTCGCTGACGTGGATGAAATCCCGAATGCAGCTTCCGTCCGGGGTCGGGTAATCGGTTCCGAACACGTCGACCTTCGCGCGGGGACCGACTGCTGCTTCGACGGCGATCTTCAGAAGATGAGTTGCGCCTACCGTCGCCAGTCCGATACGCGCCTGCGGGTCGGCGCCGGCCACATTGAAATAGCGGAGCACCACATATTTCATGCCGTGCGCGGCAGCGACATCATGCAGCATGATCTCGGCCATCAGCTTCGAGGAGCCATACGGCGACAATGGCCGCGTCGGTGCTTCCTCCGGCACGGGAACCTTGTCCGGGTTGCCGTACACCGCTGCTGTCGATGAGAAGATGAATTGGTTGACGCCGGACTTGACCGCGGCCTTGAGCAAGCTTCGCGTGGTCATGGTGTTATTGCGATAGTAGGCAAGGGGATCCCGTATCGAATCCGGCACCACCACGGAACCTGCGAAATGGATAATGCTCTTCACGTCTTGGGCGGCAATGACCCCTTCGACCAGGTTTTCGTCTCCCGCATCGCCGATGAACAGCGGAACACCGTCGGGCAGCGATGTGGAGAATCCCGTCGAGAGATTGTCGACCACGACAACGCTTTCGCCGGCCTCAACCAGCGCCAGAACCATATGACTTCCGATGTAGCCGGCGCCGCCGGTGACAAGCACGCTCATGGGTTCACCAATTCTCCAGTTTTGCTCGAGATTTTATCGGTCCCGCGCTGACGATTGGTTTCGACGCTCAGTGAACTGGCCACCATGCTTAATGTTGCGTATAGCCAATGCGCTAAACGGAGCCAGACGTGGGAATCGAAAACACACCCGCTGAAAATCTCCAGTTGATCGTGCCGAATCTGCACAGGCGCTATTCGGGGGTCACGGCGACCAACCGAATGGTGGCGCCCAAGCTCGCCCGCTTATTCCGCTCGGCATGGTTCGGTCCGGATGCGCCCGAAGCAATCGCCCGGATCGGGATCGCGGATTTACTGCGACTGCGGGCACGCCGGTCGCCTGTGATCTGGCACGCGCGGCGCAACAACGAGATGATCGTCGGCGTGCTGCTGAGGGGCCTGGGATGGCCGCTGAAATTGGTATTCACGTCGGCGGCCCAGCGGCAGCATACCTGGATCACGCGCTGGCTGATCAGCAGAATGGACGCGATCATTGCAACCAGCGAGATTTCCGCCTCGTTTCTCAAGCGCAAAGCTGTCGTGATTCCTCACGGCGTCGATACCGAGCGGTACGCACCGCCAGCCGATCGCGCGTCAGCGTTCGCACAAAGCGGATTACCGGGCCGCTACGCGATTGGATGCTTCGGCCGGGTGCGCGCGCAAAAGGGCAGCGATGTATTTGTCGAGGCGATGTGTCGATTGCTGCCACGCTTTCCTGATTTCACCGCTGTGATGGTCGGCGCGATCACGCCAGAGCAATCGGGATTTGCCAACGAATTGCAGAAGCGCATCGAAGCCACGGGCCTGCAGTCACGTATTCTGATCATGGGCGAAATGCCGATCGAGGAGGTGCAGCGCTGGTACCAGCGGTTGACGATCTATGTCTTCAGTTCGCGCAACGAGGGCTTCGGTCTTACCTTGATTGAGGCGATGGCGGCCGGGGCGGCGCTGGTAGCTTCACGTGCGGGCGCCGCCGAACTCGTCGTTGAGGACGGCGTAAATGGCGTGCTGACGCCGCCAGGCGATGTTGAGGCGCTGGTTCGGGCGCTGGAGCCGCTGATGCACGATCCCAATTCGGCAGCGGACATGGGCGCGCGCGCAAGGGCCCGTGCGGCGGAGACATTCAGTTTGGACGCCGAAGCAGAACGGATCGCGGAAGTTTATCGGATGCTGGTCTGAGCGATGATTTTTGCGACGAACGCGTCGAGATCGCCGCCGGTAAACAGGAAGCCCGGCAGCCCTGCTGCTTCCGCCGCCTCGATGTCGCTCGGCCGATCGCCGATTACAAAGCTGCCTTCGCGCCGTACCGGCCAGTGTTCGATGAGGTCGTGGATCATGCCAGGGCTCGGCTTTCGCCAGTGATGATCTTCGAGATAGCCTTCGACTGAACCGTCGGGATGATGCGGGCAGTATCTGATGTCGTCGATCCGGGCGCCTTGCGCCGCGAGTTCAGCGCACATCCAGTCGTGCAGCACGCGCAGATCGTTCTCCGTGAATAATCCGCGGGCCACGCCCGACTGATTGGTGAAAAAGAAAACCAAATATCCGGCGTCATTGAGCCTACGGATCGCCTTCGCCGCATTCGGCATCCAGCGAATTCGGTCGCGTGTCCCCATATAGCCGTCGTCGTGATTGATGACGCCGTCGCGGTCGAGAAAAGCAGCAGGCCGCAGCGTGGTGACCCGCGAATCGGTGGCGCTCATTCCGGCGCGCCCTCGCGCATCATGGTTTGCTCGATCTGATCGCAAATGCCGTGACCGATGGCGAGATGGATCTGTTGCACGAGGGGCGTGTCATCGCTGGGCGCGATCAACAGATGATCGCAGAGCGTGCGAAGCCCTTCGCCTTTGGTGCCGGTGAAGCCCACCGTGACAAGACCGCGCTCACGCGCAGTGCGCAGCGCGGCCAGGATATTCGCCGAGCGTCCCGAGGTTGATAGTGCCAACAGCACGTCGCCCGGCTGCCCGAGACCTGCGACCTGGCGCGCGAATACCTGCTCGAAACCGTAGTCATTGGCGATTGCGGTCAGCGCCGAGGTGTCGGTCGTCAGGGCGATCGCGGCGTATGCAGGCCGGTCCTGTTTGTAACGGCCGACGATTTCGGCGGCGATATGCTGAGCGTCGGCGGCGCTGCCGCCATTGCCAATGATCAGGAGTTTGTTGCCTGCGCGCAGCGCCGCGACGATGGCAGCAGCGATATCGCGCGCGCTGGCATTCAACTTGGAATCCTGCGTGGCCCGCTCGAGCACGGCCAGCGAGCGCGCCATATGCGCCGCGATCGGGTCCCTGGAATCCTCGTTCAAAAGCAAGCCCCCAAGGTTGCGGGTTCGCATCGTTGGTAGTGATCGCGGCAAGGACGTGCAACCGGCAAGCTCATCGCGCAAGACCTGCGGCCTCGGTCAGCACCCGTTGCGCGATATTCACCACCTCCGATGCTGTAATGTCGCGCATGCAGCGATGATCGTTCATCCTGCAGACCGGGCGCTGGCATGGCTGGCACGGCACCACCGTTTTAGTCTGAACCGTTGCCGCCAGCCCATTCAGGGGGGCCCAGAGATACGGGCTGGTAGGGCCGAAAATGCCCATCGTCGGCGTGCCCAGCGCGGCCGCGATATGCATCAACCCGGAATCGTTGGAAATCGCGACATCGGCCGCCGCCATCGCCAACACGCCGTTTCGAAGGTCGGTCCCGGTCAGGTCACGCACGCGCGGTCCGCCCGCGGTCGCGATTTCAGCCGCCAAAGGCTTTTCGCCGGGGCCTCCGACCACCCAGACGTGGAATCCACGTTCGGCCAGCAGACGCGCGGCTTCCGGATAATAAGTCCAGCGCTTGGAGGCTCCCACAGAGCCGGGGGCAAGTGCGACGACAGTTCCGCTGCCGAGACCGTGGGTTGCGCGCCAGCGGCTTACCACGTCTTTGGGGACGTCAAGTTGGGGTACCGGCCACTCCGGCGGCAGTGGCGCGCCGTCCGGCAGCGCCAGTGCAGCGTTTTTGTCGATGAAGCGGGGCAGGGATCTCTCACCCCATCGCCAACGGTTGATGAGGCCGAATCTGGCCTCTCCGACGAAGCCAACTCGCTCTGGGATCACCGCGAGCATCGGCGCCAGCGCAGATTTCCAGGTCCGGGGCAGGATCAGCGCGGTGTGGTAGTTTCGCGCCTTCAGCAGCTTTGCTAACTCCCATTGCTTGACCAATGCCAATCGACCCCGTGGCAGGTCCCAGACGATGCCGGACCTCACGCCGGGCATGTAGTCGACCAGCGGCGCGCATAATGAGGTCACCAGCAGATCGACGGGTCGATTGGGCCAGCGCTGTTTGAGAACCCGCACCACGCTGTGCCCGCGCACAAAATCTCCTATCCACATGTAGGGCACGATCAGGATCGGGCGGGTGTCCGCCGCGTCCTCCACACTCACCACATGGTCTGAATCTTTGTTCATGGATTGGAATTGGGCTGGTCTAATTTTGAGCTTGTCGGTAACTGCTCCGGGGGTCGGCGTAAAGGACGGAGCGGCCTTGGCCAAACCGCTTACAGTCGGACGGATCATGCGCTAGGCAAAGCTGGCATCCCACATCAAAGGCAGGGCAGGGAATGTTGCTGGTGACCGGTGGTGCCGGTTTTATCGGATCGAACGTGGTCGCCGCTCTCAATGACGCCGGTCGCGGCGACGTGGCTGTTTGCGACGTGCTCGGGCATGGCAGCAAATGGCGCAATCTTGCCAAGCGGCAGCTCGCCGACATTGTACCGCCATCCGAGTTGCTGGCCTGGCTCGATGGCCGCCGTCTGGACGCCATGATCCATCTCGGCGCGATTTCGGAGACCACCGCGAGCGACGGCGATCTCGTCATCGAGACCAATTTTCGGCTCTCGATGCGGCTGCTGGATTGGTGCACGGCCAATGCCACGCCATTCATCTACGCTTCCTCGGCGTCGACCTATGGTGACGGCGCGCAGGGCTTCCGCGACGATGACTCTGTATCGGGCCTGAAGGCGTTGCGGCCACTGAATCTGTATGGCTGGAGCAAGCATCTGTTCGATATGGCCGTGGCCGAGCGCGCCGCGCGAGGCGAAAAACTGCCGCCGCAATGGGTCGGCCTGAAATTCTTCAACGTGTTCGGTCCCAATGAATACCACAAGGGCACGATGATGAGCGTGCTGGCGCGTCGCTTCGACGATCTCAAAGCCGGCCGTCCCGTGCAGCTTTTCAAGTCGCACCGTGAGGGCATTGCCGACGGCGATCAGCGGCGCGATTTCATCTATGTCGAAGACGCAATTCGCGTGATGATTTGGCTGCTGGCGACGCCCTCGGTTAGCGGCATCTTCAATGTCGGTACCGGCAAGGCGCGCAGCTTCAAGGATATGATGCTCGCGGCCTATGCTGCCCTGGGGGCCCGTCCGAACATTCAGTATGTCGAAATGCCCGAGTCGATCCGTGCGAGCTATCAGTACTTCACGCAGAGCGATGTCGATCGGTTGCAGCGCGCCGGTTACAATGGCGGCTTTAGGCCACTGGAACAGACGGTCGAGACTTACATCAAGGATTTTCTCAACTCCGCCGATCGCTTCCGGTAACGCAACCAGATGATGGATTCTGATGTTCGATTTTGACGCCCTGTCGCGCGCGATCGCCAGCCGGACGGTTCTGTGCGTCGGCGATCTCATGCTCGACGAATTCGTCTATGGCGAGGTTTCCCGGATTTCGCCCGAAGCGCCGGCGCCTGTGATCGCGGTTCAGCGAAGCGAGACCAACATCGGCGGCGCGGGCAACGTTGCTCGCAACATCGCCTCGCTCGGGGCGCGCTGCATTTTTGTCGGCCTGGTCGGCGATGATGAGGAAGGCGCAAAATTAAAGACAGCCCTTGCAAAGGAAGTTCTGATCGAAAGCATCCTGGTATGTGATCCGAAACGGCCGACGACGAAGAAAGTCCGGTTCGTTTCCGAACATTTCTCCACTCACATGCTGCGCGCCGATTGGGAACTCGCCGTGCCGGCAGCGGACGAGGTCGAGCAAAAGCTGATCGATTCGATTTTGCCTCTGGTTTCGCGAGCCGATATCGTGCTGCTGTCGGACTATGCCAAGGGCGTCCTGACCCCACGGGTGATCCGCAGCGTTATCGACACCGCTCGAAAATTGGGCAAGTCCGTGATCGTCGACCCCAAGAGCGTCAATTTCGCGATGTATCGGGGAGCGACCCTGCTTACGCCCAATCGCAAGGAATTCGCCGAGGCAACCCGCAGCCGCGCGGATACGCCAAACAGCATTGCCGAGGCTGCGCGAGACGCAATGCACGTTGCGGATTGCGAGGCGATGCTGGTGACGCAAAGCGAGCAAGGCATGACGCTGGTGCCTCGCAATAGCGAGGCGGTTCATGTTCCGGCTCATCCGGTCAAAGTCCGGGATGTTTCCGGCGCGGGCGATACGGTTGCGGCGGTACTCGCTGCGACACTTGCGACAGGGGCCGAATGGGAGACGGCATTGCGAATGGCGAACGCGGCGGCGGCGGTGGCCGTCAGCAAGAAAGGCACGGCCGTCGTGAGCCCAGCCGAACTGCGGCGAAAGATTCTGCCGCCTGCATCTCTCGCGGCTGAGGAGAAAATCATCCCCGCGGGGATCAGTCTTGACCCGTTTCTCTCCGATTGGCGCAGGCAGGGCTTGCGGATCGGATTTACCAACGGATGTTTCGACATCCTGCATCCCGGGCACGTGAAAGTGCTTACGGCCGCGCGCGGCGCCTGTGATCGGCTGATTGTCGGCCTGAATAGTGATGCATCGGTGAAACGGCTGAAGGGAAGGGGGCGCCCGGTTCAGGACGAAGGCGCGCGCGCCGAAGTGCTCGCGGCTCTGGAGGCGGTCGATCTTGTGGTGATCTTCGACGAAGACACGCCTGTGAAACTGATCGGCGAGATCAGGCCGAGTGTGCTGGTGAAGGGTGGCGACTACACGCGCGAGCAGGTGGTCGGCCACGAGATCGTCGAAGCAATCGGAGGCCACGTTCTTTTGGTGGATGTCTTGCCCGGCTTCAGCACGACATCGCTGGTCAATCGCGCGCGTGGAGGCAAAGCGTGAGCGTGTTAGCCAAGGAGTCGATTGCGGCGACGGGATGGACATATTGGCGCGATCCGGGTGTCCGATCGACGACCTCAGACGTTTTCGCGATCCTGGTCGCTGCGTCGCTGCCCTGGTCGACCACTCTGGTCGCGGTCTTCGCCATCGCCTTCCTGGTTTCGATCGTGCCGTATCTCGATACCAAAGCCTTGTTGCAATCACTGAGACGACTGATTTGCGCGCTGCCAATTGCGCTGTTTGTGCTCGCAGTGCTCGGAATGCTCTGGTCGGATGCATCGTGGCGCGAGCGGCTCCACGCGGTCGGTCCGGCCGCAAAGCTGTTGATGATTCCGTTGTTGCTCTATCATTTCGAACGGTCCGCGCGCGCCCTGAAGGTGCTGATGGGATTCCTGGCGTCATGCGTGGTGCTGATGCTGCTGTCCTGGATCGTCACGTTCGAGCCGCATCTCGCTCTCAAATCGGACGCCGCCTATGGCGTCCCCGTCAAAAACTACATCGACCAGAGTCAGGAATTCGCGCTCTGTGCCGTGGTGCTGGCCTATCCGGTCGTCATTCTCTGGCGAGCGCAGAAGTTCTGGCTCGCGGTCCTGCTGATCGCGCTATCCCTGGGTTTCGTCGCTAATATGCTGTTCGTCAGCGTATCGCGGACCGCGCTCGTCACGATGCCGATCATGTTGGCGGTGTTCGCGCTGCTTCATCTGAAATGGCGCAGCATCGTTGCAATTGCTTGCCTGACGGCCGTTCTGGGCGGCTTGGCCTGGGCTACGTCGCCAAAATTGCGCGGCACGGCGCAAAGATTTTTGAGCGACTACCAGCTCTATCATGAACGCAACGAGCCGACCTCACTCGGGTTGCGGCTGGTATTCTGGCAAAAATCGCTGAGATTTATTTCCGAGGCGCCGATTTTTGGCCATGGAACTGGCTCCATTCGCGGGCTTTTCGAGGAAGCGGCGATCAATCAGCACGGCGCCGACGCCGAGGTGATCGGCAACCCGCACAATCAGACTTTAAATGTTGCCGTCCAGTGGGGCGCAATCGGCGTCGCGTTATTGTACGTGATGTGGCTGATGCATCTGCTGTTGTTTCGTGGCGAGGGACTGGCAGCCTGGATCGGACTAATGATCGTACTGCAGAATGTCTTCACCTCGCTGTTCAATTCTCACATCTTCGATTTCCATGAGGGGTGGATGTATGTGCTGGGCGTTGGGGTCGCCGGTGGCATGGTGCTGCGCAATTGTCGACGCGAAGAAAACGCACAGGCAGCAAGAGCATGATGGCTGGTGTCCACCCGGAAGATGAGATATCAGCGGCATCGCAGTCGGCCAGCCCAGAACTTGTTCGTTCCTTGCCAGCGAAATGATGCCTCTTCCGAATATGACGTTGCGCAACGTGCTGATCGCGGTTCACGACGCGCTGGCGACGATGCTTGCGGTGCTCGTAACTTTTTATCTCCGCTTCGAGGGCGAGGCGTTTTTTGACCGGCTACCGTTGTTGTTGCAGATCCTGCCGTACTTCGCCGCATTCAGCGTGGTGGTCTGCTACACGTTCAACCTGACTACCACCAAATGGCGTTTCATCTCGCTGCCGGACGCGTTGAACATAGTTCGCGTCGCAACGGTGCTGACGCTCGCTCTGTTGGTGATGGATTATGTCTTTGTCGCGCTGAACATCCGGGGCGCGTTGACCGCCTCAAACCTGCAGACCCCGTTTTTTCTCGGGAAGACGACCATCGTTCTGTACTGGTTTCTCGAGGTGTTCTTCCTGAGCGCTTTGCGCTTCGCCTACCGCTACTTCCGCTATTCACGCACACGCCATCATGCCCGCACCGAGGGCGCTTCGCCGACGCTGCTGGTTTGCCGCGACGCCGACGCGGAGATACTTCTGCGCGGCATCGAAACTGGCGCGGTCAAGCACCTGTGGCCGGTAGGTGTGTTGTCGCCATCGCCGGCCGATCGTGGCCAGTTGATCCGCAATATACCGGTGCAGGGCGGAATTGACGATTTCGAGGACGTCATTGCCGATTTCGTCAGGCGCAACAAGCCGATCGCGCGGCTG
>NZ_DATEPI010000302.1:0-34468 GCF_035273305.1 Bradyrhizobium sp.
CCTATGCCAAGGCAAATCCGGGCAAGCTCACTTACGGTTCAGGCGGCGTCGGAGGCATCACCCACATCACCGCGGAGTTGTTCAAGCAGGAGGCCGGACTCGACATTCTGCACGTACCCTATCGCGGCGTCGCCCCCGCGATCACCGATCTGCTCGGTGGCCAGGTGCAGCTTCTCTTTACCAATCCGGCGCCATTGGTCGGGTACATCAGCAACGGCAAGATGCGCGCGCTCGGGATAACCACGGCGACGCGATCGGAAGCGCTGCCGGACATCCCCGCGATCGGTGAATTCGTCACTGGTTATGAGGCGAGTTCCGTGTTCGGGCTCGGCGCGCCAAAGGGAACGCCCGCCGAGATCATCGCGATGCTGAATAAGGAGGCCAATGCTGCGCTCTCCGATCTCAAGTTCAAAACGCGGCTTGCGAATCTGGACGGCAACGCTCTCCGCGGCTCCCCCGCCGATTTCGGCAGGCTTATGGCCGATGAAACGATGAAGTGGCGCAAGGTGATACGGCTAGCCAATATCAAGCGGGAATGAGCGTAACCTCCACGTCTTGCGCAGAATTGGAGAGATATTTAACGTGCAAGACATCGCAAATAGGACATCTGCCTTTCAAACAGCGATTTCTGTAAATCTGCTAAATCCGGCCGCCAGCTTTAGCAACGATGTCTTCCTCGCAGCCGGGGATTGCGCCATCCACCTGGGCGATGACGCTCCTCGGCTTCTGCGGCCTAGCCTTCGTGGCGCAGCGACGGAAGCGCTCTCGTCATAGGCTCATCTTCTCGGCAGAACTTTTTGGAAAGCCGCCTCATGCCTCAGGTGGCTTTCGGCTCGACCAAGCTGACTGACATTCGAGCAGCAAGCTAGCGCCGCGTCTCAAAATTTCGCTCGAGAACTGACCGGCCGTGGTTTCTCCGAAACGGCGAGCTGTACTTAATGGGGGATTTTTCCAATGTATATGAGGCCGTTTGGTTTGATCGCAGCGCTGATTGTGTTTGGCGCAGGTTTTGGCGCAATCCCTGCTCACGCGGCGATCCAAATCGACCTGACGATCAACTTCACTCCCGGCGAACCCATCTTTCCTAGCGCCATTCCCGGCGAACCCATTGCCCCTCAGCAAGTGACTGGGGTGCCGTTTTTCACCATCCCGATAATGGGCGGGCTCTCCGATGTGAGCAATTTCTTTGTCGGCGGGTTCGACAGCATCGGTACGCTGACGGCGGCTAATCCGATTTTTACCGGTCACTTCATTCCCAGCGATCCCATCATTCCCGGTAATCCGATTTTTCAGTTTTCATTCTTGGGATCGACAGATGGATTTCCTACCTTCGCCTTTGCGCACGATGATCCTGCAGAAATAAACGGCCCGCCAATCGTCCCACCGTTCATCTCGATCGGTATCTTCGACGAAAGCGGTCCGCCCATTCGCCAGTCAGGAGACATTGTTGCGTTCGACGCGCCAGTCGTAGTCGGCAATTGGAATATCACCATCAATACGGTGGCAGATGTCCCCGAGCCATCCACATGGGCAATGATGATCCTCGGCTTCGCCGGCGTCGGCTTCCTGCGTATCGCCGCAAGCGCAGCGGCGAGGCTCTGGCCGGATTTCACCTGGTGCGGCGATGATGCGGGGCTCCATGGGATGATGCGAGGTTTCATGGATAGAATCGCGCCGATCGGCGCGCCACGCCAACTCTGCTCAGGAGACGGCAGCACTCGATTTGGCTATCGCGAAATCAGTGAGAAGCATTGAGAGCGACCGAGTGATCTTGTTTGCTTGCGGCGTCAGGCGAGGCGATGATTTGCCCGACAGGCTGTTTTTGATTTTGGGTGTCCAGCCCCATTTGCAAAAATATATTTCTTCCGATTCGTCCCAAATCAAATCCATAACCGCGCCGTCTCGTCCCACAGAGGGGCGGCTCGCGATCGTCACGAACGCGGGGCGAGATGCGGTGGACGCTGATGTGCTGCGGACGAACAGCGCGTGAGGCGGACGGCGAAGTCGTGTGGTTCTGACGCCTCGACGCTGGCGTTCAAGTTAGTGAGAGGTATCTCACCGGCGACGGTGACAACAAAGCCCGATCACCGGGAAGATCACGAAGGAAACCGTTAAAACCATTGCGCAGGGAAGGCCGGGTTTCTCCGGTGATCCTGTAGTGACTACCTCGTGTGCTTCTTTATTTCGCACGCGAGACTACGGGTGCAACGGAGCATCCGGCTTTCCCTGCGCCCTCTGAATTTCAGATGCGGCTTTACCCTTGGTAAAACTCGCGCGTACCGCGCGGCGAGATCGCGGAGGTGTGGGTTTTGCGCGACGAAATTGGAGAGATATGCGGGAAGGCTGCGGCGCACTCCATCCGTCCCCCTTTGTGCCCTTTTGTGGGAGGGCGGGCACATCGTGAGCAGAGCGAACGCAACGAAGCAATCCAGCTTTCCTGTTTGGTCGATCCGTGGATTGCTTCGCGAGCGCCCGCAATGACCGCTACAACCAATTCCGTTCACCTCATGCTCAGGATTGCCGGAAGCCCATGCGGAAGGCGCCCCAATGCCGACCGCGAACACGAATCGGCGAGGAGAGATCTTTCATCAGAACGAAATTGCCGCCGCCCATGTCGCGGCGGTAGGTTTGCAGCAGAAAGGATTTGGTGTTGGCCGCTACCTTCTTCACCGCCCGATCATTGAACAGCCGCTTGTTACGGCAATTCGCGTTATTCCAGACCGGGTCAGGACCTTGCGGCAGCCGATAGTTCGGATTGTGTGTTGGAAGATATCCGCCTTTCGCCCATGCGACGCAGAACACGATGCGCGGATCGATCTTCTGAATAGGGTCCTGTATCGCCGGCAGTACCCGGTCGGTGAATGCGACATAGTCAGTGAGGTATTGTTTGGGATTGGTGCCGGGAATTTCGCGGTAGTTCTCATCCATCAACTGTTCGAGCCGGATCTCGCCGCGGTCGATGCCGGTTTCGAACGCCTCGGAAATGCGCCTCGCGGTCTCGATGACGACCTGGATCAGGGGCGTGTCCGAGGTTTCGACGCCACTGCACGCGATCAGTTCGATGAGCCCCTCGGAGGTTTCGAGAAGTCTTGCGACCCTCTGATCCGCGTTAGTCAGATCGGTCGACGACAGATCGACGCCCTTTGCGAGATTGCACAATTCCTCAATCACCATGTCGCAGTGGGCGAGATTCGAAGTGGCGGCCTTGGCGACTTCATCGATCTCGCAGCCGACCGCGTTGAAGCCGTCCTGCACGCGGACGATAATTCCCTGAATTTGCTGCGCGCCGTCCCCGGCACTTTTGGCCCGCAGCGAGGCATCGCCGCTCTCGCGGATCAGGTTGCCGACCTGGCCATCGAGATCGCGAACTGTCTCGCCGATCAGTTGCGTCGCCTGTCGCGTGGCTTCGGCGAGGCTCTTTACTTCGCTCGCGACCACGGCGAAGCCTCTCCCGGCGCTTCCGGCGCGGGCAGCTTCAATGGTCGCGTTCAGGGCAAGCAAGTTGGTTTGCTTGGCGATCGCCTCGATCGATCCGGACACCCTGGCAACTTGCGCAAGCGCAGTTCCGACCGCGCCAAGGCGATGTTCGATGCGACCGACAGCCTCGACCAGTTCAGCAATGTGCTGGACCGCGGTTTCCACCGTGACGCGCGATTGCGTGATTTCACCGACGGCGGAGGTGGTCGCAGACTGAACCGCCTGGGACGCGCTTGCGATGTCGTGGTTGGCGGCGACCATGATCTCCGCCGTCTTCTGCAGATGGCCGAACCGCTCAGACTGGTCGGATACCCTGCTGGCAACTTCTTGCAGGTTTCCAGCGACATCCGCGAGTTCGACGCCGAGACCGCCGATGCGGTTCGCGAGCTGATCGACCAGACGTTCAGTTTCCGAGGTAACGGCTGCAACATGTTGCAAGTCGACAGGCCGCGCAACCGCCATCACTTCATCCCCCCGGAAACATCAATAGTCTTCAGAGCCTTCCAGATGGCCGTGTTCTCAAAGCTTGTAGGCGGTGCGGAAGCCACCCCAATGCCGACCATTGACGCGGATCGGGACATCGATCTCGCGCATCATAATCGTCTTGCCGTTCCCCATGTCGCGCGCGTAACTCTGGATCAGGTAGGACCGCAGATTGCGACCGGCGGCGAGACCGGCGGCATCGTTGAAGATACGGCGGTTGCGGCTGTTGGCGGTGTTCCAGACCACATCGCCGGCGCGCTGCGGATGCGAGTAGATCCTGTTGTGCACCGGCAGATAGCCGTTGCGATCGATCATGACGCAGAACACCATGCGCGGGTCCTTGGCCAGGAAATCTTCTTGAAACGGCGGCAGCGCACGGTCGGCCCAGCCGAGAATCCGGGTGCGGTGCTGCACCGGGTTGGTGCCGGGGATTTCGACATAGTCCTCGTCGAACATGTCTTCGATCGAGATTTCGCCGCTGACGACACCGTTCTCGAAAATCCTGGTGAGCTCAGTGCCGGCCTGCATCGCGCGGGTCACGAATTCGGTGTTCTCGTCGTGGATCGACCAGAGCTTGTCTTCGATCTTCTCACCCAGGGCCGCATCCAGCGCTTCGAACCGCGCGTGCACGCCGGCCCTTGCGTGCTCGGTGATCCGTATTCGGCATGCGCCCACGTCCTGCAGGCTGGCAGTGACGATCTCGTTAACCGGCAGTGCCGCGGCATTCGCCCCGGAGATCAGGATGCCTTCCATGGAAATCTCGTAAACCGCCGCCATGATCGGTCCCTGTCGGGTCTGGATTTCGATCTTGAGGTTGCATGGCAGCCGATCGCGCCGGCGCTGATCCTGCCGTGCATCCTGGTGCATCAGCACGGCGCAGCGGGATTTGAGTTTCTGCGCGAACATGGTCACGGCATGGCCGGCGCTGGCGACGAGTTCGCCGTGCGTTTCGGCTTGCCTGGCCGCGCTATCGATTTCGGAAGCGCTGTCGCCGACCGAGACAATGAAACGGGACGCGGTCGCGACGTTTTTGGACATCGCGTTAGTGGTGTCATTCTGCTCAGAGACCGCGCCGTTGACGTTTTCGAATACAGGCCGGATCGCCTCGATCGCCTGCGCGATCCGATGCACCGCATCGACCGAACCGGCGGCGTCCTTTTGCAGGGCCTCGATCTTCCTGGTGATCTCCTCGGTGGCGTGCTGGGTTTGCACCGCCAGCGCCTTGACCTCGGATGCTACGACCGCGAAGCCGCGCCCGGCCGAACCCGCACGCGCCGCCTCGATCGTGGAATTGAGCGCCAGCAGCGTCGTCTGCTTGGCGATGTGGGCGATCAGGTTGACGACATTGCCGATCGCGGCCGAAGACTCGCGCAGCCGATCCACATTGGCGCTGGCTTCGCGCGCGGCGGCGCTGGCCTGGTCAGCCAGTTCACTCGCGCCGCGCACCTGTGAGCCGATGCCTTCAGCCGAATGCGTGAACTTCTCGGCGGCCTGCGCGAACATGGTCGCGGTGCTGTGAGCGGAGCTGGTGTGTCCGGTCAGGGCGTCGGTGCGCTGCCGAATCGTGCTCAGCGTCGCGGCGGTGGCCTCGGCGCCGCCGGCCACGGATTTGGCCGCTCGTTCCAGCTGGCGGATCATCGCGCCCAGTTCGAGTTCGAGCAATTCGAGGATCGCTTTGGCGGAATCATCTTCCGAGGCGGTGGAAGCAGCGGCTGGTGCTGCCGGCACGGGCGCGGCGGCAGCCGTCGGCGCCATTGGCTCCGGCGGACGCCTTCGAAACAAACCGAGCGCCATGGGCCCCTCTCTACAGAGCTTGTCGTGAGGCGGTGATGGTCGCATCGGGACATGAAATCATGATTAACGACTGCCTCATTCGCAGGCAGCGGAGAGTATCTTTATACCGAAATCGCTCGCCAATCTTTGATTCAACCAGTTCATCGGCCTATAACGCCGCCCTTTCCAGCATCGTATACCGCACGAAACTCCAGAGAGACCGCATGGCCGGACATTCCCAGTTCAAGAACATCATGCATCGCAAGGGCCGGCAGGATGCCCAAAAATCGAAGCTGTTCAGCAAGCTGGCGCGGGAAATCACGGTGGCTGCCAAAATGGGCCAGCCCGATCCGAGCATGAACGCGCGGCTGCGCGCCGCGATCATTTCCGCCCGCCAGGAAAACATGTCGAAAGACTCGATCGAGCGCGCGGTGAAAAAAGCGGCCGGCGCCGAAGGCGAGAACTACGATGAGATTCGCTACGAGGGTTATGGTCCGGGCGGCGTTGCCGTCATTGTCGAGGCGCTCACGGACAACCGGAACCGCGCCGCTTCCGATATCCGCTCCTACTTCACCAAGGCGGGAGGCAATCTCGGCGAGACTGGATCGGTCGCCTTCATGTTCGACCGCACCGGCGTGATCGAATATGACGCCAGCGTCGCCTCCGGTGATGCGATGCTGGACGCGGCGATCGAGGCCGGCGCCGATGATGTTTCGTCAGGCGAAAACGGCCACGAAGTCTATGCTTCACCGGAGACCTTCCGCGATGTCGCCAAAGCGCTGGAGGCTAAATTTGGCGAACCGCGAAAAGCGGCGCTGACCTGGCGGCCGCACAATACCGTTCCGGTGGACGACGAGACCGGCGAAAAGCTGCTGAAGCTGATCGATCTTTTGAACGAGCATGACGACGTCCAGAACGTCTACGCCAATTTCGAAGTGTCCGACGCGCTGGTCACGAAAATGGGCGGCTGAAGCCGACGGATCGCATAATGGATCAGCTGTTTTCGCGGCTCATGACAGCCGGCGTCTATTTCGCCGGCCCGCCCCCGGCGTTATCACTAACCGATGACATCAATGCCGATTCGCCACCCCGTCCGCATCATGGGCATCGATCCGGGCCTGCGCCGCACCGGCTGGGGCGTGATCGAGCTCGACGGCAACCGGCTTGCTTTTGTCGGCTGCGGGTCGGTGGAACCGGCCGAAGGGCTGCCGCTGGCGAGCCGGTTGCTGGCGATCCATCATGGGCTTGCCGGCGTGCTCGGCAGTTTTAATCCGGCCGAGGCCGCAGTCGAACAGACTTTCGTCAACAAGGACGGCGCCGCCACGCTGAAGCTTGGACAGGCGCGCGGCGTTGCCATGCTGGCGCCGGCGATGTTCGGGATTTCGGTTGCGGAATACGCGCCCAACCAGGTCAAGAAAACCGTGGTCGGCGCCGGCCATGCGGACAAGAACCAGATTCTGGTGATGCTGAAGATCCTGCTGCCGAAAGCCGAACCAAAATCGCCGGATGCCGCCGACGCGCTCGCCATCGCGATTACCCACGCGCACCACCGCCAAAGCGTGGCGCTGCGGCTGAAAGTCCTTGAGACATGATCGGAAAATTGAAAGGACTGATCGACAGCTATGGCGAGGATTTTGTCATCCTCGACGTCGGCGGCGTGGGCTATCAGGTGCATTGCTCTGCCCGCACGCTGCAGGCCTTGCCGACGCTCGGCCAAGCTGCGGTGCTGTCGATCGAGACCTATGTGCGCGAGGACCAGATCAAGCTGTTCGGCTTTCGGAGCGACGTCGAGCGCGAATGGTTTCGATTGTTGCAGACGGTGCAGGGCGTAGGCGCCAAAGTGGCGCTGGCGGTGCTTGGCACCTTGCCGCCATCGGATCTCGCCAATGCTATCGCCCTGCGCGACAAGGCCGCGGTGACGCGCACCCCCGGCGTCGGTCCGAAAGTGGCGGAGCGCATCGTCACCGAATTAAAGGACAAGGCGCCGGCGTTTACCAACATCGATCCGGCGCTGGTGCACCTGTCGGGCGCTATCGACGATCAACGCGCGCCGCGCCCGGTCACCGACGCGATCTCGGCGCTGGTTAATCTCGGCTATGGTCAGCCGCAGGCGGCGGCCGCGATTGCCTCGGCCTCGCGCAGCGCCGGTGAGAACGCCGAGACCGCGCAGCTGATCCGGCTCGGCCTGAAGGAGTTGGCGAAGTGAGCTCCCGCATCGTTACTCCCGAACGCCGAACCGAGGACGTGCCTGACACCGCGCTTCGACCACAGTTGCTGTCGGAATTCGTCGGCCAGGCGCAGGCGCGCGCCAATCTCTCGATCTTCATCGAGGCGGCGCGCAAGCGAGGCGAGGCGCTTGACCATGTGCTGTTCGTCGGTCCGCCGGGCCTTGGCAAGACCACGCTGGCGCAGATCGTCGCGCGAGAACTCGGAGTTGGCTTCCGAGCCACCTCGGGACCGGTGATCGCAAAGGCCGGTGATCTGGCGGCGCTTCTCACCAATCTCGAAGAGCGCGATGTCTTGTTCATCGATGAAATCCATCGGCTCAGCCCGGCCGTGGAGGAAGTGCTGTATCCGGCGATGGAGGATTTTCAGCTCGACCTGATCATCGGTGAGGGACCGGCCGCGCGTTCGGTCAAGATCGAGCTGGCGAAATTCACGCTAGTTGGCGCCACCACGCGGGCGGGCCTGCTGACCAATCCATTGCGCGACCGCTTTGGCATTCCGGTGCGGCTCAATTTCTACACCGAGCAGGAGCTGGAAAAAATCGTCAGCCGCGGCGCGCGCGTGCTCAACATCGGCATGACGCCGGATGGCGCCAACGAGATCGCGCGCCGGGCCCGCGGCACGCCGCGCATCGCCGGACGTTTGTTGCGGCGAGTTAGGGATTTTGCGTCAGCCGCGGACGCAATCTCGGTCGACCGCAAGATCGCCGATCATGCGCTGAGCGCGCTCGAAGTCGATGCCGCCGGGCTTGATGCCATGGACCGGCGTTATCTCACCACAATTGCGACGAACTACGGTGGCGGTCCGGTCGGCGTCGAGACCATGGCGGCGGCGCTATCTGAGCCGCGCGACGCGATCGAAGACATCATCGAACCGTTCCTGATCCAGTGCGGCTACCTGCAGCGCACCCCGCGCGGACGGTTGCTGACCTCGCACGCCTTCCGCCATCTCGGCCTAGCCGAGCCCGCGCGCGATCCGGCGCAGTTCGGATTATTCGGTGGCGGCACAGAGGATGACTCGTGAGCGAGTCTGCTCCGTCGCTCACCGCTCATCTGGATGGTGCGATTCGCGATGGCCGGCACCACATGCAGATACGCGTCTATTACGAGGACACTGATTTCTCGGGGATCGTCTATCACGCCAACTATCTGCGCTTCATGGAGCGAGGCCGCACCAATCATTTGCGGTTAAAGGGCGCAGAACAACACGCACTGTTTGCGGAAGCGCAGGCGGAAAGGCCGGGCTTTGCGTTTGTGGTGCGTTCGATGCAGATCGACTACCTCAAGCCGGCCCGGATGGACGATGTGCTGGACATCGTGACCTGGACGCTAGCGGTAAAGGGCGCTTCGATCTCGCTGGCGCAAGAGGTGCGGCGCGGCGCCGACGTTCTTGTCAGCGCTCAGGTGCGCGTCGCCTTCATCAGCGAAGGGCGCGCGCAGCCAATTCCGAAAGCGCTGCGGCTGCTGCTCAAAGCCGACATCAGCTAGCCATCGGCTGATACAAACACATGATCCATTTGAGCAATGCGCAATCCATTATCGCCGTCCCGGCAAGCGCCGGGACGACTCGTGCGAGGTGGCGTTCACGCCGCCGCCTTGTGCCGCGCAAGTTCGGCCTGGTACAGCTTGAACTCCTCGGCAATCGCCCGCGCTATGCTGGGCCGGGCGCGCAGGCGGTCGTAGTAGGCTTTCACCGTTGGCCACTTGGCGAGTTCGATCGGCGGCGTCGCCATGGTCCAGTTGATCACCGTCACCAGGTACGCATCCGCGACGCTGAAATGGTCGAGCAGGAATTCGCGATCCTTCAGATAATTCTCGAGATAGTCGAGGCGCGAAAGCCCCTTGCCGAGAACATAGGTCTTCACCTCGGGCGGTGCCTTCTTGTCCAGAACCGGCACGAATAATCCCTTGTGCAGCTCCGTGCCAATGAAGCAGAGCCATTGATGCAACCGGCTCCGCTCGATGCCCGATACGGCCGCGATATTCGCTTGCGGAAATCGGTCGGCAACGTGTTGCAGGATCGCTGCATTCTCGGTGAGCACGAGACCTTCGTCGGTGCGCAAGGTCGGCACCAATCCCAGCGGATTAACGGTCCGGAAATCGGAGCCGTCGCTCTGCACAATTTTGGTCTTGGGATCGACCTCGAGATAATTCGCGTGGGCGCCAGCCTCGTAAAGCGCGATACGGGTCGCCATCGAGCAGGCGAGCGGAGAAAAATACAGGTCCATGGATACCTCCTTGCTTGTATTTTGTACCGTCTCGCATAATATGTACTTCGTCAAGGTATTTTTTGCGAAATGGTACAAAAAATCAAAAAGCCTGTGGTGAAGCCCGATTCCACGGCGAAACGGCGCGGGCGGCCGCGCGCCTATCAGCCCGAACTCGCGCTAGGCAAGGCGCTCGATCTGTTTCGCAAGCACGGTTTTGCAGCGACCTCGCTCGACGAGCTCAGCGCCGCGACCGGCATGAACCGGCCAAGCCTCTACGGCGCGTTCGGGGACAAGCGCGAACTCTATATCAAGAGCTATGCGCGCTATCGCGCCGATGCGCGCGCTGCGATGCAGGAAATTTTTCGGGATGAGCTGCCGATTCGCAAACGGCTGGAGCGCATCTTCGCGGTGGCGCTCGACATCTACCTTTCCGGTGAGGCCGGGCCGCGCGGCTGCTTCACGGTCATGACGGCGGCATCGGAGGCTGTGGCCGATCCGGAAATTCGCGCGCTAGTGCTGGAAGGATTTTCGGAACTCGACGACGCCTTCGCTAACTGCTTCCGCATAGCGAAGAAAAAGCACGAGCTTCCAGCATCCGCCGATCCTGTCGTTCTGGCGCAACTGGCGTCTGCGACCATCCACACTATCGCGATCCGCGCTCGTGCCCGCGTGCCACGCAAGCAATTGGAGGCTATCGTAAGGGGCGCGATTGATCTGATGCTACGGGCCTAACGGATCGGCACGTTTGCGCGATCATGCTCAATACCCCCGCACCGGATCGACGAGATTTTCCAAAGCGCCACCGGCTTCAAAGCGTTCGATCTGGCCGGCGACATACTTCGATATCTCATCGGGATCGGTGTCCGCCGCGTTGTGCGGCGTCAGCACGACCTTTGGATTAGTCCAGAACGCACTGTCGGCGGGAAGCGGCTCCTGCGCGAATACGTCCAGCGACGCGGCGCCGAGCGTCCCATCATCGAGGCATTGAAGAATGTCGGGTTCATTTTGCAGTCCTCCACGTCCGGCGTTGATCAGCACCGGCGCGCCCATTGGGCTGCTGCGGTTGAGCGTTGCGAACAGTTGGCGATTGAGGATGTGCCGCGTTTCCGGCGTGAGCGGCAGTAGGCAGACCAGAATGTCGGTGCGTGCGAGAAAATCGTTGAGCTGCTCATTGCCGTGGAAGCAGGTGACGCTATCGAGTCGTTTTGGATTCCGGCTCCAGCCCGACACGCGGAAGCCAAGATACCGCAGTGCCCGGGCGGCATTCGATCCGAGCGTGCCCAGGCCCATGATGCCGACCGAAATCGCCGCCGCCGGCCATTGGTACTTCGGCGCCCAGAGCTTCTCGCGCTGGCTCGCCCTCAGATAAAGCTCCTGCCGATGATGCATCAGCACATGCAGCACGATGTATTCCGTCATTCGAGCGGTAAGATCGCCAACGGACACCCGAACCAGCGGCACCTTCGGCAGCGTGGCGTCGGCTATCAGCGCGTCGACCCCGGCCCCGAGATTAAAGATCACGCGCAAATTCGGAAATCCCGCGAGCTCGCCCGGATGCGGCTTCCACACGGCGGCGTAGCTAATTTCATTGGAGTCGCAGGCCGCGTCGGGCAGCAGCCAAACGCGGCGATCATGGCATGCCTCGTCAAATCGGCGCTTCCACCGCACCGGCGACCAGTTCTCTGTGCCGCCATGAATGAGCAGGGCCAACGTTCCCTTATGCATGCGATTGTTGCCTTGAGGTTCGAATTGCCGGGAACATTAGCGGCTTGTGTTTTTGCCGCAAAATACTTCCACTATCCTGTCGGAAACGCTCTCGCCCATTCGTCCTCGAATCAAACGGGAACATAGCCCATGCTCTATGCCATCCTTTGCTACCACGATGAGGACTTCGTCGGTTCCTGGACCAAGGAGCAGGACGGCGCCGTCATGAAAAGACTTGCCGTCGTGCAGGAGCAACTGACCAAGCAGGGCCGGCTTGGACCAGTGGCACGGCTATTGCCGACCACATCGGCGGCGACGCTGCGCAAGGATGATCCGCCGATCGTGCTCGATGGTCCGTACGCCGAAACGAAAGAACAGTTGCTGGGCTTCTACATCGTGGACTGCAAAAATCTCGACGAGGCGGTCGATGTTGCGCGCGATCTCGGCGCCGCAAATCCCGGCGGCGCGTATGAAATCCGCCCGGTCGGCGTGTTTCAACCCGGAGTTACCCTGAAATGACCGACACTGCCTGGATTGATGCCGCGCTGACATCGGCGCGTCCCCAGGCTGTCGGCGCGCTCCTGCGCTATTTCCGTAATCTGGATACGGCGGAGGAGGCTTTTCAGAATGCCTGTCTGCGCGCGCTGAGGAGCTGGCCGCAAAACGGCCCGCCGCGAGATCCGGCGGCGTGGCTGATCATGGTCGGCCGCAATGTCGCGATCGACGAAGTACGGCGCAATCGGAAGCAGGAGCCGCTGCCGGATGACGAAGCCATCTCCGATCTGGACGACGCCGAGCAGGCGCTGGCCGAGCGACTCGACGGCTCGCACTACCGTGACGACATCTTGCGCCTGTTGTTCATCTGCTGCCATCCCGATCTGCCCGCGACCCAGCAGATCGCGCTCGCCTTGCGCGTGGTTTCCGGGCTGACGGTCAAGCAGATTGCACGTGCGTTCCTGGTCTCGGAAGCGGCCATGGAGCAGCGCATAACCCGAGCGAAATCCCGGGTGGCGGATGCCAGTGTGCCCTTCGAGACGCCGGGCGCTGTGGAGCGCGCGGAGCGGCTATCGGCTGTCGCCGCCATGATTTACCTGATCTTCAACGAAGGCTATTCGGCAAGTGGCGACACTGCCGAAAGCCGCAGCCCGCTGTGTGAGGAGGCGATCCGGCTGGCGCGACTGTTGTTGCGTCTGTTCCAGAGCGAGCCCGAGATCATGGGACTGACCGCGCTACTGCTGTTGCAGCATGCGCGAGCCGCTGCTCGCTTCGACGCCGATGGCATGTTGGTGTTGCTTGACGATCAGGATCGCTCGCTGTGGAATCAACAGATGATCGCCGAGGGAGTGGCCTTGATCGACAAGGCCATGCGTCATCGGCGTAGCGGCCCCTATCAGATCCAGGCGGCGATTGCGGCGCTGCATGCCCGCGCAGCCAGGCCCGAAGATACCGACTGGACTCAGATCGATTTGCTTTATGGCGCCCTGGAAATCATGCAGCCATCGGCGGTCGTCACACTCAATCGGGCGGTCGCGGCATCCAAAGTGCGCGGGGCGCAAGCAGCGCTTGAAATGATCGAACCGCTGGCCTCCAGGCTTTCGAATTATTTCCATTACTTCGGGGTGCGCGGCGCGTTCCTGATGCAACTCGGGCGCAATGACGAAGCCCGCGTTGCATTCGATCGCGCGATTGCGCTCGCCAACACCTCGGCGGAAGCTGCTCACATCCGAATGCATCTCGATCGACTGATGCGCGACAGCGCGCCCAGCGAAGCCCGGCTCTCAAAATAATATCTCGTTGGGTGTCGGATTGCGCCTCCGCCGTTCGTCCTCTCCATAAATCACCGAAATTTCAAAACTGGAGGGTGCCATGTTTGAGATCACCGCCGTGATTGTCGCGGCTGTCGCCGTCGCTGTTGCAATCATTTTGATCCTCGCTGCGATCAAGCCCGGCAGGTTCAGCATCCGCCGCGATATTGTGGTGCGAGCGCCCGCGGAAAAGATTTTCCCTTTGATCGCTGATTTTCACCGATGGGGAAGCTGGTCACCGTACGAGAGCAAGGATCCCGCGATGAAGCGGACCTATGGCGGGGCTGCAAGCGGCAAGGGCGCGGTCTATGCGTGGGAAGGTAACAAGAATGTGGGATCCGGCCGCATGGAAATTACCGACGCGTCGGCGCCGTCAAAAGTCGTAATCAAGCTCGATTTTTTTGCCCCGTTCGAAGCCCACAACACCGCCGAATTCACAATGCTGCCGCAGGGCGATGGCACCAGCCTGACATGGCTGATGCACGGTCCGGCGCCTTTCATCTCCAAGCTGATGCAGGTGTTCATGAACATCGACAAAATGGTTGGGAAAGATTTCGAAGTCGGTCTCGCCAACCTGAAAAAGCTTGCTGAATGACAACCGAAGTTTCGAAGCGCCAACTAGCAGGAGTAAACCATGCAGCTCAATCCCTACCTGTTCTACAACGGCAACTGCGAAGCCGCCTTCAAGTATTATCAAAAGGTGCTCGGCGCGAAGATCGAAGCGCTAATGACCCACGAGGGCGCGCCGGAATCGATGCCGACCCCGCCTGAGTGGAAAAAGAAGATCTTGCACGGCAGGATCACGATCGATGGCTAGGTGTTGATGGCCTCTGACTCGCCTCCGGGTCACTTCAATCAGCCGCAGGGTTTCTCAGTCTCGCTGACCGTCAACGATCCCGCGGATGCGGACCGCAAATTCAAGGCGCTCAGCGAGGGCGGAAGCGTCAACATGCCGTTCGGGAAGACGTTCTTCGCCAAGGGTTTCGGCATGTGCGTCGATCAGTTCGGGATTCCGTGGATGGTCAATTGCCCACTCGAGGGTTGAGGCTCTGTCCTTTGCCGATCGAGAACCGCCGGCCGCTATTCCGGATCATACTTTAGGTGTTCCGGTTAGCGGCACCTGGGGTAAATTGCAGCGAGTTCGCGCCCGCGCAGCAGCAGCAGGCGCGAGTTCAATCCGCCTCGGCGGAGTATCCAGTCCCGCACCGGTGCTGGATATGCCGCGAGCACCAGGGCAGACGCTTCCGGCTCGGCATATGTGCGCCCCTGTCGGTCAACCGAACGAGCGCCGTGGAATCCGAGAATAGCGCGGCGCGTGACGCAGATGCGGTCGTTCGGCACCATGTCGAGCACCAGCGTGCAGGCGGACAGGCAAGGCCCGTCGATAACGACGCGCTCACCCGATGCCCGCACGCGCTCGAAAAGCTGGAGGAATGGGCCAACCTCGCCGCCCGGGCTGGCGAGAATGCGAACGTCGGCATGCGCGCCAGTCAGTGTGAGAGCAAATAGCGCCGCTGCCGCGAAAAATGTTTTCAAGAGCGCGTTCTTCATGGCCGGCTCCCCCTGATAAATGAGCGAGGTACTCAACGGCGGTTCGCACGATAAGGTTCCAATCATATATTCGCGAGAGCGCGCCTCAGCCTCTGGTCGATAGATGGCAAGGCCGAACCAACCTAGCGTTTTCGTCGGTTGCGCAGGGTGGGCAATCCGATGCGATGCGGCGTATGCACTGCGACAGCGACTAACGGAAGGGATTGCGATGTCCGACGTCGACAAAGAAAAAATTATACGCACCCTGTTTGCAGCCTATTTGACCGACAACCGCAAGGCTGTCGAAGACGTCTTTGCTGCGGATTTTCGCTTTACCAGTCCGTACGACGACCGCATCGACAAGCGCACCTATTTTGAGCGCTGCTGGCGCAGCAGCAACTGGATCGAGCGGCACGACTTGGAAAGGATTGTTGTCCAGGAAGACGACGCTTTTGTCACTTACAAATGCGTGGCCAAAGGCGGCAAGAGCTTTCGCAATACCGAATTCTTCGAGTTCGAAAATGACAAGGTCAAACGCATCGATGTCTATTTTGGTGCGACGTACCAGGACGGAGCCTTTGTCAAACAACCCGCCTAGGCGGTTGCTAGGAGCCACGTTTGCGGGAAAATCCTCAGCGGGGCCACGTCCGAAATATTTCCAAGGCTATGTCGGCGCCACTGATATTTGATCGTCTTGAACACGAGCACCGGTTCACCGCCGGATCTACTGAAGCGAATCTCAAGGGAGCCTGACAATGCGATTCATGATGCTGATGATTCCGAAAGGCTATGAGACGGCGGCGCCGGGGACTATGCCTCCCGCAGATGCCGTGGCCGCTATGATGAAATATAACGAGGCGCTGAAAGAGGCCGGCGTGCTGATCACGCTCGACGGATTGCATCCGCCATCGATGGGCGCGCGGGTCTCGTTTTCAGGCGGCAAGCCGGTCGTGACCGACGGTCCGTTTGCAGAAGCCAAGGAAGTGCTGGGCGGATACTGGATGATCGATGTGAAGTCGCGCGACGAGGCAATCGCCTGGGCCAAGCGCTGCCCCGCCTCCAACAACGAAATCATCGAGATTCGACAGGTGCAGGAAATGGCGGATTTCCCGGCCGATGTTCAGGCTGCGGCGGCCGGATTCTCCGAATTGCAAGGAAGTTCTGGACGTTAACCATGCCGCTAGTGACCTTTGCGCCGGGCTCATGTAAAAGTCTTTCACATGAGCTGGCGCAAGGAACAGCGCCGCGCCGAGCGCGGCTATCATCACGGCAATCTCAAAGAAGCGCTGCTGCAGGCGGCGCTGGGATTGATCGCGGAAAAGGGCGCGGCTGGTTTCACCTTTGCCGATGCCGCGCGGATGGCCGGCGTAAGCCCGGCGGCGCCATACCGGCATTTTCGCGATCGTGACGAACTGCTTTCCAGCATCGCGCAACGTGGCTTCGAGCAATTCGAGACGGTACTTGCAGAGGCGTGGGATGACGGCCGGCCCGACACTCTCACCGCATTCGAGCGGGTCGGCAAAGCGTATCTCGCGTTCGCGCGCGAAGAGCCCGCGTTTTATTCGGCGATGTTCGAGTCGGGGCTTCCGATCAACGTCAACCCGAGCCTTATGGCGGCGGGCGAGCGGGCTTTTGCGGTTATCAGGGCCGCCGCCGAGCGACTTGCCGCGCTATCACCGCCCGGAACGCCACGGCCACCGGCGCTGATGATAGCGCTGCACATCTGGTCGATGTCGCATGGCGTCGCGTCATTGTTTGCGCGCGGCGATGCGGCCCGTCGCAAGTTGCCGATGTCCGCGGAGGATCTGCTGGAAGCCGAAGTGCTGATTTATTTGCGCGGACTGGGCTTTCCGACTGACAAGCGCCCTTCTGCGCCAGCCGAGCAGGGTGATCAAAAACCGGCCGGGTTACGCGCGGGGCCCTGGGGTACCGCAAAATAAATTTCGGCGCCGCCGCGGCCGCCCGCTTGACAAAAACGTTGGATGGTTTAGGTATGTAAATGTTATTTACATTCACAACGGCGTGATGCCGTCATGGAGAGGGAAATGGCCTACACCGCAGATGTCAATCGCTGGCGCGGTCCCGATAGTGAGCCCTACCGCCCGCATATGCTGGAGTCTCCCTGGCACCCCGGCTGGATCGCCGTCACTGTGCTCGGCTTCCTGATCTGGTGGCCGATCGGGCTTGCCCTTCTCTTTTTCACACTAGGGAGCAGAAAAATGGGTTGCTGGACTCATCAAGACCGCTGGTCGAACAAGATGGAGCGGATGCAGTATAGGATGGAGCGGATGCGCAATCGAATGGAGCGTCGCGGCTTCCCATTTGGCCCGCCCTCGAGCGGCAATCGCGCCTTCGACGAATACCGGATGGAAACGCTGCGGCGTCTTGAGGAAGAGCAGACTGAGTTTCGCGATTTCCTCGATCGCCTGCGTCACGCCAAGGACAAGGAAGAGTTCGATCAATTCATGGCACAGCACCGGCAGCGGCCGACGCCCCCGCAGGACGGCCAACCCCAAGGCTGAACCCGGCCGAAGCCTCTCAAGTTCCCGACCGCTCGTTTGCGAAAGCAGACGGGCGGTTTTGCTGTGCCGCCGAGTCGGTTCGGAAATGCTCTCGAAAACGGCTCCAGTAACGTAGTATTAACTATGATTGGCGTCTGGTTAGAGGCGTGAATACGCGCCGATAGCCCTCGTTTTGACATGTTGGCAGGGGATGGAAGCCTCGCCTTTGGACCGGCCTCCCATGTGAGAAAACAAGGCTCTCGCGCTGGCGCTTAACGCCGCGCCTGGAGCGCGGCCGCGGAACCGGCAGTTATTTGCTCCCGGCGGACTTGGGACACTTGCGTTGAGAGGATATTGCTTATGAATCCGGCCGACGTGGCTCAGGCAGCCCTGCCGATCGCATCCGCCGACGTGTCGCTGATAGCGCTGTTTCTCCAGGCCCACTGGATCGTGAAAGCGGTGATGATCGGCTTGCTGTCGTGTTCGGTCTGGGTCTGGGCCATCGCGATCGACAAGATCTTTCTGTATTCGCGCACCAAGCGCGCCATGGATCGCTTCGAACAGGCGTTCTGGTCGGGGGAGTCGATCGAGGAGCTTTACCGGGCGCTCTCGGCCAAGCCGACCCAATCGATGGCAGCTTGTTTTGTCGCGGCGATGCGAGAATGGAAGCGGTCCTTTGAGAGCCACGCACGATCCTTCGCTGGCCTTCAAATGCGGATCGAAAAGGTGATGAACGTGTCCATCGCTCGCGAAGTCGAGCGGCTGGAACGCAGGCTACTTGTTCTGGCGACGGTCGGCTCCGCAGGCCCGTTTGTGGGCCTGTTCGGCACCGTTTGGGGCATCATGTCGAGCTTCCAATCGATCGCGGCCTCCAAGAACACCTCGCTGGCGGTGGTGGCGCCCGGCATCGCCGAGGCGCTGTTTGCGACGGCCATTGGCCTCATCGCCGCAATTCCGGCGACTATTTTCTACAATAAGTTCACTTCCGAGGTGAATCGGCAGGCCCAACGGCTGGAAGGCTTCGCGGACGAATTCTCGGCGATCCTGTCGCGACAGATCGACGAGCGGGCATAGGCGGCGGCACTGTGAGCGCATCATGAGCACTCGATCATGGCCATGAACATGGCAGGTCCGTCCAGCGGCGGTGGACGGCGCGGCCGGCGCCGACCCGTGATGGCGGAGATCAACGTCACGCCGATGGTGGACGTGATGTTGGTGTTGCTGATTATCTTCATGGTGTCGGCGCCGCTATTGACGGTGGGCGTACCGCTCGATCTGCCGCAGACCCAAGCCAAGAGCCTTGATCAGGACAAGAATCCGCTGACGCTTTCGGTCAACCTGAAAGGCGAGGTTTTCCTCAACGACACCGCCATCGCTATCAACGACCTGGTCCCGAAATTAAAAGCGATCACCGAAGCGCGCGGCGGATTGGACGAACGCATTTTTGTCCGTGGTGACAAGAAGGTCGACTACGGCACCGTCATGAAGGTGATGGGACGGCTTTCACAGGCAGGCTTCAGGCGCGTAGCGTTGGTGACGGAAGTGGATCAGGGATAGTCCGAAGGTGAAGATCGACAAGACACTGATTGCGTCTGTCGCGCTCCACGTCCTCGTGATCGGATGGGGACTGGTTTCTTTTTCGACGCGCTCGCTCGAGGCGCCGCCGCCGGAGTCGATGCCGGTCGATATCATTTCGGCCGAGCAGCTCTCGAAGATCACGGCCGGTATCAAGACCGGCCAGAAAGAGAATCCAAAACCGCTGGTCGAGAAGGTCGCCGATGCCAGGCCGGCGGAGGACGCGGTTGGCAAGATCACCGAAAAAAAGGAAATCGTGACGGCTTCCGCGCCGGAGCCGCCATCGAAACCAGTTGAAAAACCGGTCAAAAAAGAGCCCGAGCCGCCGAAACCTGTTGTCGAGAACAAGCCCAAGGACGAGCCGAAGCCGATCGAGAAAAAGCCCGATCCCCCAAAGGTGGATCCGATTGCCGAAGCGCTGAAATCGGAAGAGGCCAAGAAGCCGGTGCCGAAGCACGAAGCCAAGGCGCCGCCGCCGCCACCACCGAAGCCGAAGCAGGAGCGCACATTCGATCAATCCAAGATCGCTGCGCTGCTGGACAAGCGTGACCCGACCCGGCAGGCCATCACCGGCGCGGCGCTGAACTCATCGGCGTCGCTCGGCACCACGCGCGGCACCGCTGCGACGTTGTCCCAGTCCGAGCTTGATGCGATGCGCGCGCGCCTGGCGAGCTTGTGGAATGTCCAGCCCGGCATCGAACATCCCGAAGAACTCAACGTCACGGTCCGGATCAGGCTGAACCCTGATCGCCGCCTTGCCGGACCGCCGCAGGTGATCTCGACGGGAAGCTCACCGCGTTATCAGGCGGCGGCGGAAGCTGCCGTCCGGGCCGTGTTGCAGGGCCAGCCCTATACGATGTTGCGGGACGAGAGCTACGACCAGTGGAAATACATGGACATCGATTTTGACCCCAAGCAGATGTTTCGCAGTTGACGATTTTGGAGATGAGCCAGCAATGTCCGTAACGTCGTTTCCGCTTCCTCCGTTGCCGCTCTCCCGCCGTCACATCGTGATTGGCGGCGCCGCCGGTGCCGCGGCTTTACTGCTGCCCTCGTTGGCGGGGGCGCAAACCAAACTGATCATCCCGGAAGGCAACGTCGCGCCGCTTCCGATCGCGATTCCGGATTTCGTTGGAGGTTCGCCTTCTGATGGGGAAGTTGGCGTTGGCGTCACTCAGGTGATCACCAACAATCTCAGGCGTAGCGGACTGTTCGCTCCGATCGATCAGGCTGCCTTCATCGAAAAAATCGTCAACATCGATGCCGCTCCGCAATTCCAGAGCTGGAAAACGATCAACGCACAGGCCCTCGTCACCGGCCGTATGACCCGCCAAGGCGATGGCCGGCTCAAAGCTGAATTCCGGCTGTGGGACGTTGCGGCTGGTCAGCAGCTTATCGGCCAGCAGTATTTCACCTCGCCCGAATACTGGCGCAGAATCGCGCATATTATCTCCGACCAGATTTATGAACGCCTGACTGGAGACAAAGGCTATTTCGATAGCCGCGTGGTGTTCGTCGACGAGACCGGCAGCAAGGAGCGCCGCGTCAAGCGACTGGCCATGATGGATCAGGACGGCGCGAATGTGCGATATCTGACGCGCGGTTCCGATCTCGTGCTGACGCCGCGATTCTCGCCGTCGACGCAGGAAATCACCTACATGGAATTCGGTCAGGGCGATCCGCGCGTTTACCTGTTCAATATCGAGACCGGTCAGCGTGAGATTGTCGGCAATTTTCCAGGAATGTCGTTTGCGCCACGCTTCTCGCCGGATGGACAGCGCGTGATCATGAGTCTCCAGCAGGGCGGCAATTCGAATCTGTTCGTGATGGATCTGCGTTCCAAATCGACCACGCGCCTCACCGATACGCCGGCTATCGATACCTCGCCGTCTTATTCGCCCGACGGCACCCGCATTTGTTTCGAATCCGACCGCGGCGGCCGGCCACAGATTTATGTGATGGCCGCGACCGGCGGACCCGCGCAACGCATTTCGTTCAGTAAGGATGACATCAACGGAAGCTATTCGACTCCGGTCTGGTCGCCGCGTGGTGACTACATTGCTTTCACCAAGCAGGGTGGCGGGCAGTTCTCGATCGGAATCATGAAGCCCGATGGTTCGGGTGAGCGGATCCTCACGTCCGGATTCCACAATGAGGGCCCCACTTTTGCCCCCAATGGCCGTGTGCTGATGTTCTTCCGTGACCCTGGCGGCAACAGTGGACCTTCCCTGTTCACCGTCGATATTTCCGGCCGCACCGAACAGCGGGTACCGACGCCTGGATTCGCATCTGACCCCGCATGGTCACCCCTGCTTTCCTGATGCCGAACTGACGACGTAACCGGGGGGCTCGGAAGCCCTCCGGCATCGCACAATAGCCGCCCTGATGCGACGCGCTTTGCACGATGCTGATCATGTTAGAAGCAATTGATATACATGATCTTTTCAGATCCAGCGACGAAGACAACACCTCGGTAACGATGTTCGCTCAGAAAGACTTCATCTGCGACCGGTAAAAGTACGCGCCGGAGAGGACGCGTACAGCCAAAATGCAGCTCGCAAATCAGAGCGGGGATCCCGATCAGAAAATGTCGCCGTCGATTTACACGGCGCTGGTCGATTCGCTGTTTCAGGATGCCGGTCCGATGTTTGTCGGCGCGCTTTGCGCCGCGGTCGCCGCTGTCATGACTGCCGTGAAAACCGGCAACGTCTGGCTCTGGCCCTGTGTCCTGCTTCTGATCGCGACCGGCGCCTTGCGTGCGCTCGATACTCGCCAGTTTCGTCAGCGCAATTCCGAATTCACGTCAGAAGAAGCCGCGCGGTGGGAACTTCGCTACCAGATGGGCGCTATGCTCTATGCTGCCGCGCTTGGGTTCTGGTGCACCATCGGGCTTTTAGGCAGTAGCGACGCCGTCGCCCACCTGATCTGCATTTCCGTGACGCTCTGCTATGTAGCGGCCGGCAGCGGTCGAACCTACGGTCGGCCGTGGATCTTCCACGTGCAGATGCTGCTGGCTTGCGGGCCGCTGACATTGGCGCTCGCGCTTTATGGAAATCCATATTATTTCGGGATGGCGGTCCTGAACGTGCTTTTCTTCTTCTCGCTGAAGCATATCTCGACCAGCCTCCAAAAAATCTTCGTGCGAGCGCTGATCGCGCGCGAACGCGAGGCCGCGCTCGCCGGCCAATTCGATACCGCTCTGAACAATATGCCGCACGGGCTGTGCATGTTCGCTGCCGATGGGCGGCTGGCGGTGATGAACCACCGGTTCAGCGAGATGATGAATCTCTCCGACGATCTCATGCATCGTGGCTCGACCGCAGCCGATATCGTGGGCGCCTGCGTCAGCGCCGGTACGCTGTCCGCCGCGAGCGGAAAAATGATCATTTCCGAAATCGACGATTCCCAGGCGAGGGACATCACCACCACTGATCCGGACGCCGCGAGCGTGCGCTCGTTCTCGTGGACGTTTCAGCCGATGGCTGGCGGCGGCACCGTCGTCCTCGTGGAAGACATCACTGAACGCAAGATTGCGGAAGCCAGGATCAGCCATCTTGCGCGTTACGACGAGCTGACCGCGCTACCGAACCGCGTCAACTTCCGCGACGAAATCGAACGGCTGCTGGCTTTTTCCAACAGCACAGAACGAATGTCGGCGTTGCTGTTCGTCGATCTCGACCAGTTCAAGCAAGTCAACGATACTCTCGGCCATCCCTGCGGTGACCAGCTGTTGTGCGCCGTCGCCGATCGCCTGCGCGCCATGCTCCGCCCGGAAGATTTCGTCGCGCGTTTCGGCGGCGACGAATTCGTGGTGTTTCAGCAGAACATCAAATCGGCGGAGGAAGCCGCTACCCTGGCGCGGCGAATAGTCGAGCATCTGAGCGAACGCTACCAGGTGGACAATCATCTGGTCGAAATCGGCGCCAGTGTCGGTATCGCGATGGCCTCACCTGAAATCAGCGCCGATACGCTGCTCAAGAACGCGGACATGGCGCTCTATCGCGCCAAGGCTGACGGCCGCGGCACCTTCTGTTTCTTCCGCGATGAGATGGCGCAGACCGTCGAGGCGCGACGCATTCTGGAGCTGGACCTGCGCAAGGCGCTCGCCAAGGAGGAGTTCGAGCTGTTCTATCAGCCGCTCGTCAATCTCAAGTCGGGGCGAATTGGAACCTGCGAAGCGTTGCTGCGCTGGAATCATCCCGTCCGTGGCACCGTTTCCCCGGCCGACATTATTCCGGTCGCCGAGGATATGGGTCTGATTGTCGATCTCGGTCGCTGGATTCTGCGCAAGGCCTGCATGGAATGCATGAAGTGGCCCGAGAACGTCAGCGTTGCGGTCAATTTTTCACCTCAGCAATTCCATCAGCGCGATGTGCTGAGCGAAGTGCGCTATGCGCTTGAGGTATCCGGGTTACCGGCGCATCGGCTCGAAATCGAAATCACTGAATCATCGCTGCTGCGCAATACTCAGCTTACTCACGACGTGCTATCGCAACTCCATACGATAGGCGTGCGAATTTCGCTCGATGATTTCGGCACCGGTTATTCGAGCCTGAGCTATCTGCACAACTTCCCGTTGGAGAAAGTCAAGATCGACCGCTCGTTTCTCGAGGGGATCGACACCGATCGACCGCTGATGCTTCTGCGCGGCGTCGCGCGTCTCAGCACCGATCTGGGAATGTCGGTGGTCGTCGAGGGCATCGAGACCAACGAGCAGCTTGAGTTGATCAGTGCTGATGGCACGGTGAGCGAGGCACAGGGTTATCTGTTCAGTCGTCCGGTGCCCGCGGTGCGAATACGCCAATTGCTCAATGCATCCCACGGGCGGCGGTCGCTCGATGAGCAGGGGACGATGATTCCCGCGCGCTCGATTGCCTAACGCCCAACGACTTCCGTGGAATTTCCTTCCCTCGCTGCTCCTGTCAGCGCGATGTTTCAACCCTCGCAAAGGTTAACCCTAACACCTCGATCTCTTTGCATCGCGGTTAAAATGCGGTTAACCTTTTGCTCTGCTCGCGTGAGTTGCAGGCGGATCTGGGGGGCATCTCATGAGGTTGGCGGCTGAATCCACTGCTCTTGTTCCAGAGCGCAGCACGGACCCGCTTGAACATGTCGACTATCGCCTGGCGACAACGCCCGAGGAAAAAGACAAGATATATCGATTGCGCTACCGCGCTTATCTGCGGGAGGGTGCGATCCTCCCGTCACCATCCGAGCGCGTCATCGATCAGCACGACGACGCACCGAATTCGTGGACGTTCGGCATCTATATACATGGCGAACTTTACAGTTCGCTCCGGGTCACCTTGCTGACATCCGACTGCCGATCGTCGCCGTCTTACGAAATATTCGACGAGATACTGGATCCGGAGTTGGATCGGGGCCGCATCATTGTCGACCCAACGCGCTTCGTTGCCGATCCCGAAAAGGCAAGGCGGTTTCCCGAACTGCCTTACGTGACGGTCAGGCTGGGCTGGCTCGCTTGTGGTTATTTCAATGCAGACCTCGGGCTTGCATCGGTCCGGCCGGAGCACCGCGCCTTCTACCGCAAGGTGTTCCTGCAAGAGCCGCTCGGTGAACCGCGAATCTATTCGGGCCTGTTAAAGCCGGTCGGTCTTATGGCCGCTCACTATCCAGCGATTCGGGAGAAGGTCTTCCAGCGCTTCCCCTATATGCGCTCGAGTGCCTTCGAACGGCGGATGCTGTTTGAACGCAAGAATGCTGCACATGCGGATGCGGTAGTATCCCCGTTCGAGCGCACCTCGATCGTGCCACAGCAATCCTGACCAATAACGCCCGCTTTTCGACCGGACGCCCGGTCGGTACTGACTGAACAGAACCGAAGTTCCCTCTCGGTTTTCCTCAGCCCGTGAGCATTTGAGCCGAAACCGCCGCCGTTTCGCGAGCGGGTGTTGCAGATCGGCTTCGCGCTGGTGGAAAAGCCAGGCCTCCGCCGCGCCATCGGCTTGTCTTCACCCTCGCGCCACATTTACAACCCATTAACCACCGCCATTGCTTGTCGCAATTCGAGCGGGTTCGGAAACGCCGCATCAAGGTTGACGGAACGTTCGCTTAACCATCGCCCTGTAGACCGGATCACAGTTCGAACCGTGAGCGTGGAGGCTCCCGAATGAAACATCAGATGCGAATCCTCCAGGGATTAAAGCTGGCCGCCGTAATGGCGGTGGCGCTGTCGATGGGTGCCTGCGCCAACAAGAACCTCGGCGCCGACGGCGCGATGGCAAATGCGGCAGCACCGGGTAGCCAGCAGGATTTCGTCGTCAACGTCGGTGATCGCGTCTTCTTCGAGAGCGATCAGACCGATCTGTCTCCGCAGGCGATCGCCACGCTCGAGAAACAGGCGCGTTGGCTCCAGAGTTATAATCGCTACTCGTTCACGATCGAAGGCCATGCCGACGAGCGCGGCACCCGTGAGTACAACATCGCGCTGGGCGCGCGTCGCGCGCAATCGGTGCGAACATTCCTCGCGTCTCGCGGCATCGATCCATCGAGAATGCGGACGATCTCCTATGGCAAGGAACGCCCTGTCGCGGTCTGCAATGACATCTCGTGCTGGTCGCAGAACCGCCGCGCTGTAACGGTCCTGAACGCCAGCTCGTAGCGTACCTGGTTGTTTCCGGAGTTTCCCCGGCGCCTTTGGCGCCGGTTTTTGTTTTGAAACCAACGTTGGTTCAAAGGCCGCTCGTTCTCATCGGCCTGTCTGTTTCAGTCACATTTTTGGCGCACTCGCTGCCTCAATGTGTTCTGCTTTCGGTGTCACGCCGCTTTCGTCAGGCCAACATGTCATCCAGATTTCAAATATCTACCCGCGCCGCCGCAATGGTCGCAATGCTGACGCTCGCCTCGCAAGCATTGGCGCAGTCCGATGACGCGGATGCGGAAATGCGTATTCAGCGGCTCGAGAATCAGCTGCGGCAACTGACCGGGCAAAACGAGGAACTGCAATATCGCAACCGGCAGCTTGAAGAGCGCCTGCGAGCACTTCAGGGTGGCGCCGCGGCGACACCCGGCGCTCAGCCTGCGATGGCTCAGCCGGGCATGATCCAACCGAGCATTCCCCAGCCCGGCATCGCCCAACCCAACGTCGCGGCGGTGCCCCCGATGCAGCCGGGTCCGGCGTACCGACAACCTGCCTATGAGCCCCCACAGATTGCCGCGCCGGCGCCGATCATGCAGGAGTCGCCGGTGGTGCCGCAGGCGTCAGGTCGGCGCCGCGGCGATGCGTTCGACCCGAACCAGAATCCGAACGCCCCGGGTGCTCCGCGCGCGCTGGGCGGCGGTCAGCTTCCGATTCCGGCCGAGGCGCCGGTCGGCGCTCCCGGCGGCCGCGCGGCCGGCGAGCCGCTCGATCTCGCCAACACTGCGAATGCGGCCACTCCGGCGGCGATGCCGCCAACCCCGCGGCCGCCCGCAGTCGGGACCAGGCTAACGACTTTGCCGCCCTCGGCAGCGCCAAAGGACGAGTTCGATCTCGGCATCGGCTACATGCAGCGCAAGGATTATGCACTGGCTGAAGAAACGATGCGCAATTTCGCGCAGAAATACCCGAGCGATCCGCTGATCGCCGATTCGCAATACTGGCTCGGCGAAAGCTATTTCCAGCGGCAGCAATACCGCGATGCGGCTGAGGCATTCCTCGGCGTCACCACCAAGTTCGATAAATCTGCAAAGGCGCCGGACGCTCTTCTGCGGCTCGGACAGTCGCTGGCCGCGCTGAAAGAAAAGGAAGCCGCTTGCGCCGCTCTTGGCGAGGTGACGCGGAAATATCCGCGCGCTTCTGGCAGCGTCAAATCCACGGTCGATCGCGAGCAAAAGCGGATCAAGTGCTAGGCATGATCCCTCGCATATGGGCTCGGGCTTGACCCGACGGCGCTGACGGTCTTGCAATAAGATCATGCGCTATGACGAAAACCATACCCCAATCTCGGCGAGCGAGGCGAAACAGTTGTTCGGCGCCTGGAAGGCGGCGCCCGCGATTGTCCTGGCGGTCTCCGGCGGTCCGGACTCGACCGCGCTGATGTGGCTCGCGGCGCGCTGGCGTAGGGCTTTGGCGCGCGGTCCGCGCTTGATCGCAGTCACGATCGATCATGGTTTGCGCGCGGAGGCGACGAGCGAAGCGCGCGAGGTCAAGCGTCTGGCCCGCAGCCTCGATCTTCCGCATCGGACTCTACGCTGGAGTGGCGCCAAGCCAAGCACAGGACTGCCCGCCGCGGCGCGTGCCGCCCGCTATACGCTGCTGGCCCGGGCGGCGCGACAGAGCCGTGCAACCCATATCCTCACCGCGCATACCCGCGACGACCAGGCCGAGACGGTGTTGATGCGCCTGCTGCGCGGCAGCGGCATTGCCGGGCTTGCAGCGATGGCTCGGGAAACCGAGCGTGACGGGTTGCTGCTGGCGCGACCGTTCCTGGATGTTTCGAAGTCGCAGCTGATAGCAACACTGAAGAAGGCCAAAATCGAATTCGCTGAAGATCCCACCAACAGCGATCCGGATTTTACCCGGCCGCGCATTCGCGCGCTGATGCCGGCGCTCATTGCCGAAGGTGGAGACCCGCGCAACCTGGCGCGGCTGGCGTCGCGACTTGGACGAGCGAATGCGGCCGTCGAGGTGCTCGCCGACGGTGCCCAGCGATACCTCGCGCTAAGGGACCGCCGATCGGCAGAGGCTGGGCTCGATATTGGCGCTGCCGCTTCAAGGAGCTTCGATGCGGCCGCGTTCGCTGCGATGCCGGAGGAGATCCGGCTGCGCCTTCTGCTGCGCGCGATTAACCAGTTCGGCCACGAGGGTCCGGCAGAACTGGGCAAGGTCGAAGCCCTGTTGTCGGTTCTGGACCGAACTGTCAGCGAAAGCGCTATTCGCGGTCGGCCCAATCCGAACCCTCCAAAACGGGGCGGTGCGCGGGTGAAACAGACGCTCGCCGGTGCTATGGTGAGCCTTGTCGAGGGTAGAATCCGCATCGAACCGGCGCCGTTCCGCCGCCGCCGGCGATAGAGTGGGACCGAATTACCTCCTCGTAAGGTTCAGCTTGAGGCTTTACTGGCTTCGGGAGTCTTAACCACCCGGGAAAGACAAGCATTCGCAGCGCCATTATTTGAACGGGAATTGCGCTAGGATGAGTTAAATAGTCCCATGTGGTTCCCTTGGCATGGACCGGGGCGGCACCTAGATTGTAATGCAGCCCACCGAGAGGCGCTGCTCCCTGCCTGCTCAAGGACATAAGGCCGCGATCCGCGCGACCACGAAGGAAGATCGATGAACGCCAATCTGCGCAACTTTGCCCTCTGGGTCATCATCGTTTTGCTGCTACTGGCGCTATTCACGCTTTTCCAGAATCCGGGTCAACGCGCGTCTTCGCAGGATATTTCGTTCTCGCAGCTTTTGAGCGAAGTCGATCAGAACCACGTTCGCGATGTCGTCATTCAGGGTCCGGAAATCCACGGCACCTTTACCAACGGCTCGAGCTTCCAGACCTACGCGCCGAATGACCCGACGCTGGTGTCGCGCCTGTATAATGGCAAGGTGCAGATCACCGCAAAACCCCCCGGCGATAACGTGCCGTGGTTCGTGTCGCTGCTCGTCTCCTGGTTGCCGTTTATCGCGCTGATCGGGGTGTGGGTATTCCTGTCGCGGCAGATGCAGGGCGGCGCCGGCAAGGCCATGGGCTTCGGCAAATCGCGCGCCAAGATGCTGACCGAAGCGCACGGCCGCGTGACGTTCGAGGACGTCGCAGGCGTCGATGAGGCCAAGCAGGATTTGCAGGAGATCGTCGAGTTCCTGCGCGACCCCGGCAAATATCAAAGGCTCGGCGGCCGGATTCCCCGCGGCGTGCTGCTGGTTGGCCCTCCGGGCACCGGCAAGACGCTGATTGCTCGCGCGGTGGCCGGCGAAGCCAACGTTCCCTTCTTCACTATTTCCGGTTCAGACTTTGTCGAGATGTTTGTGGGCGTCGGCGCGAGCCGCGTCCGTGACATGTTCGAACAGGCCAAGAAGAACGCGCCCTGCATCATCTTCATAGACGAGATCGATGCGGTCGGCCGTCATCGTGGTGCGGGTCTGGGCGGCGGTAATGACGAGCGCGAGCAGACCTTGAACCAATTATTGGTCGAGATGGACGGGTTCGAGGCCAACGAGGGAGTGATCCTGATTGCAGCGACCAACCGGCCCGACGTGCTCGATCCGGCGCTGTTGCGTCCCGGCCGTTTCGACCGTCAGGTCGTCGTCCCGAATCCTGACGTTGTCGGCCGCGAGCAGATACTGAAGGTTCACGTCCGCAAGGTGCCGCTGGCACCCGACATCAATCTCAAGACCATCGCCCGCGGCACACCCGGGTTCTCCGGAGCCGACTTGATGAACCTCGTGAACGAGGCGGCGCTGACGGCGGCGCGGCGCAATAAGCGCATGGTGACACAGGCCGAGTTCGAGGAAGCCAAAGACAAGGTCATGATGGGCGCCGAGCGCAAGTCGCTGGTGATGACCGAAGAAGAAAAGATGCTGACCGCCTACCACGAAGGGGGCCACGCTATCGTCGGCCTCAACGTGATTGCGACCGATCCGATCCATAAGGCGACCATCATTCCGCGCGGACGTGCGCTTGGCATGGTGATGCAGCTTCCCGAGCGCGACAAGCTGTCGATGTCGCTCGAGCAGATGACGTCGCGCCTTGCCATCATGATGGGCGGCCGCGTCGCGGAAGAACTGGTGTTCGGCCGCGATAAGGTCACCTCCGGTGCGGCATCCGACATCGAGCAGGCGACACGTTTGGCTCGAATGATGGTGACGCGGTGGGGACTGTCCGAAGAACTCGGAACGGTATCCTATGGCGAGAATCAGGATGAGGTCTTCCTCGGCATGTCGGTCTCACGGACCCAGAATGCCTCTGAGGCGACCGTTCAGAAGATCGACAGTGAGATCAGGCGACTGGTTGAGGAAGGCTACAACCAGGCCACCAAGATACTCACCGAGAAGCGAGCCGACCTGGAAGCGCTCGCCAAGGGCCTGCTCGAATACGAGACCCTGACCGGCGACGAAATTCAGGATCTGCTCAAAGGCAAGAAGCCTAACCGGGAGTCGGTGCTGGAGCCTACTACGCCCCGCACTTCAGCGGTGCCGCCGGCCGGCAAGCCGCGCCCGCGTCCCGATCCGGATCCCGGCCTGGAGCCGCAGCCGCAGGCGTGATCGCTTCGGCGTTGAAATTGAAAAAACGCGGCAGGTGATGCCGCGTTTTTTTGTGCGCTGATGATGACTCACCGGCGTGTAAATCCCGCCGGTGAATGCAGGGTCTTAAGATTTCCTAAGGCCCCTTTGGCCTATTGATGGAGGTGTACGCGCGCCAAAAGAAAGTGCGCCCAAGGGACCTTGCATGGCTGCGTCCATACCTGCGCCGACCACCGCTCCGGAGCGGAGTGCGATCCCCGCTGCATTGATCAACGTGTGTTTCGTTCTGTTCGTGATCAACGCCTGCTATTTCCCGATCGCGTATTTCTCGCAGTTGTGGATCTACGATCCGGACGGGCGGGGTATCCCGATGGATTTCGTCAACGTGTGGGCGGCGGGGAGGCTCGTGCTGGAAGGCCATGCGGCGCAGGCCTATGACTGGGAGGTCCAGAAGCAGATCGAGCTCGCGGTGCTGGGACAGGATTTTCCCGGGCATTTCGCTTGGCACTATCCGCCGCCGTTCCTGTTCGTTGCATCCTTCCTTGCGCAATTTCCGTATGCGGCCGCCTATATCGGCTGGGTGGCTGTCAGCCTCCTGCCATACCTGGCAATGATGCGGGCCATCGTCGGCCGGCCGTTCGGCTGCCTGCTCGCGATCGCTTTTCCGATGGTGTTCAACAACACGATGGCCGGGCAGAATGGCTTTCTGACCGCGGCGCTTGTGGGAGGGACGCTGTATCTGATGCCAATTCGGCCCGTGCTCGCGGGCGTGTGCCTGGGCCTCTTGAGCTACAAGCCGCAATACGGCCTGTTGTTTCCGATGGTCCTGATCGCAGCCTCACAATGGCGCGTATTCTTCACGGCCGCGTTGGTCGCTGCCGCGATGGCACTTGCGTCATGGCTCGCCTTCGGCACCGAAAGCTGGCAGGCATTTTTCCATTGGATGCCGATGTTCTCGCAGGCGTTCCTGACCGAGGGCAAAGCGACCTGGTGGAAATTGCAGAGCCTCTTTTCGCTGGTCCGCTATCTCGGCGGCACGGAAGCACTGGCCTGGACATTCCAGTGGATCCTGACCGCGGCAGTCGCGGTGGTTCTGGTGATGATGTGGCGTAGCCGTATCCGATACTCCTTGAAAGCCGCCGCGCTGGCGACCGGTACCCTGCTGATCACGCCCTACCTGTTTATGTACGACATGATGGTGCTCGCCGTGCCAGTGGCTTTCCTGATCCGCGCCGGGCTCAGGAGCGGCTTTCGTAGCTATGAGCTTCCGGCTCTGGGATGCGCGCTTGCCCTGATCCTCATTTTCGATTTTTCCGGGCAGCCCCTCGGGCTAGGCGCCACGCTGATTGTCGGCGGCCTAGTGCTGCGCCGCGCCGGTCCTTGGTGGCGGCGACATCCGTTGCTTTCGCCCATGGTCGTCGCGCGGGCTTAACTTCGCGCTTTGATCGCCATTTTTGCGTCTTGTCATCCGGCCTGAATAGTTGTTCAGTTCTTCGCCGCGATCTCTGCAGCCTCGCGGGAAAACAACAATTGCGCGTCGCGCGGCCGCCAACACGGCTCTGGAGGCGCGTACGGGACGAGAAGCGCCAATGGTTTATCGGCGAACCCACCAAGTCGTAAAACGTCTGGCGGCGCGGCGCAGCGCGATTCTGACAGCGGCTCGGCATGCCGCCGCGGAGGCCGGCATGGCAGCAGTCCAAATCGCGCCGATAGCGGTACGCGCCAATGTCGCCGCCGGGACGGTCTATCGCTATTTCCCTTCCAAGGCCGATCTGATTTCCGAACTGATCGCGGAAGTCTCACGTGATGAACTGGCCGCGATCCGCCGCGCAGCGGATGCCGCGCCTGGGCCGTCTTCGGCGCTGGCGGCCGCTGTCACCACCGTCGCGGTGCACGTGCTATCGCAACGCAAGCTCGCCTGGGGGATTTTGGCCGAGCCGGTGGATGTCGACGTGACCGCCTCACGACTGGCAAGCCGGCGCGAAATCGCAGGCGAGATCGCAATCAGGATCGACGCGGCTGTCCGGGCAGGGCATTTACCCGCACAGGACACTACGATTGCCGCGACCGCGCTGCTCGGGGCATTGCATGAATCGCTGGTCGGGCCGCTTGCGCCTGAAAATGTCGAGGATCCCATCAAGCTGCGCGAAGCCGTGCAAACGGTGACACTGCTCGCGTTGCGCGCCGTCGGCGTCATGGATGCCCGCGCCCGCGGGCTGGTGGTGCAGGCGGTGCTGCCGGCGAGGGCGCTGCTGGGCGCGTAAAAACCCGCCATCCGACATCGATTTGGCGCAACAATTCCATACGCCGCGGCGTTTGCCGCGGGATCGGCGAGCATTCACAAGCGGAAGGAGCGAGCTATGACCACGACATCCGGATCGGCCAAGTGGCAGGGCGGCATCAAGGACGGCAAGGGCGCGATCTCGACCAAGAGCGGCGCGCTGAAGGACTATCCTTACGGCTTCGCCAGCCGCTTCGAAGGCAAACCGGGATCAAACCCCGAAGAGCTGATCGGGGCGGCGCATGCGGCCTGTTTCACCATGGCGCTGTCGTTGATTCTCGGCGAGGCGAAGCTCACGGCCGAGCAAATGGAAACCAAGGCCGACGTCACGCTGGAGAAGCAGGGCGAAGGTTTTGCCATCACCTCCGTGCACTTGACGCTGAATGCGAAAGTCCCGGGAGCGGACAAGGCCAAGCTCGACGAACTGGCAGGCAAGGCAAAGGCGGGATGCCCGATCTCGAAGCTGTTCAACACCAAGATCACGCTGGAGACGACGCTGCTCTGAGCCAATAGCGCGCGCTCCGGATGAGACAGTAGAGGACTGCGCGTCACATATCGGCGTCGCCGTCGGGGCCAACCGAGGCGATGCGCACCATATTGGTCGTGCCTGGAGTGCCAAGCGGCACACCGGCGACGATGATGACGCGCTGGCCGGCGCGGGCGAAGCCGTCACGGAAGGCGATCGAGCCGGCGCGGCTGACCATGTCGTCTAGGTCCTTTGCGTCTTCAGCGACCACGCAATGTACTCCCCAGACGGCCGACAATTTGCGTCCGGTGGCAATATTCGGGGTGATCGCCACTACCGGCGGCTTCGGCCGCTCGCGCGCGACCCGCAGCGCGGTCGATCCTGAACTCGTCCAGCAGATGATCGCCGACAGATCCAGGGTCTCTGCGACCTGCCGCGCGGCATCGGCAATGGCATCACCAACGGTAGGCTCCGGTTCGGCACGCTGTGCATTGACTACGCCCCGATAAGTCGGGTCGCGCTCCACTTCCTCGCCGATGCGGTTCATGGTCGACACCGCTTCGATCGGAAATTTGCCGGCCGCTGATTCCGCCGACAACATGATGGCGTCGGCGCCTTCATACACCGCGGTCGCGACATCGGAAACCTCCGCGCGCGTCGGCACCGGACTCTGGATCATCGATTCCAGCATTTGCGTGGCGATCACCACCGGCTTTCCGGCCCGTCGCGCCAGCCGTGTCATCTGCTTCTGAAGACTGGGTACTCGCTCCAGCGGCAGCTCGACCCCGAGATCGCCGCGCGCCACCATTAAGGCATCGCAAGCCTCCACGATTTCAGGGAGGCGGTCGATCGCCTGCGGCTTTTCGATCTTGGCCATCACGGCAGCACGGCCGCGGATCATCTTCTTGGCTTCGTTCACATCCTCGGCACGCTGCACGAAAGAAAGCGCCACCCAATCGATTCCCGTCACCAGCGCTGCTTCGAGGTCGGCCCGGTCCTTTGGCGTCATGGCGGACACCGGCAAGTCGGTGTCGGGGAGGCTGACGCCCTTGCGATCAGACATCTTACCGCCGATCACGACGCGGGTAATGGCGCGCTCAGAAGAAGTTTCCTCGGCGATCAGCCGCACCTTGCCATCATCGAGCAGCAGGGTGTCACCGGGTCGGAGCGCAGCAAGAATTTCCGGATGCGGAAGTTGGACACGGGTGTTGTCGCCCGGCGTCTTCTCGGAATCCAGGACGAAACTTTCGCCGTTTTTGAGC
>NZ_DATEPI010000303.1:0-8675 GCF_035273305.1 Bradyrhizobium sp.
CGGACCTCATAATGGGGGGACTGGATTTTCTTTTCATTTCGTTTCTCTCCTTTTTGTTTTTACGGTTGGGAAGTCCCCCAACTTGCCGCCTGAACAACTTAGCCGCAGATGCGTACCCGGCAAGCGGAACTTGACCGCAAACTGCCCCAGCACCTCGAAACTAAAGTAGGTATGCATTAATAGCAGCGCTCGAGCCGGAAATGCCCCATCGCTGCATAACGATTTCACACCCGATATGATCCCATCCTGATCAACGTGATCAGCGGGCGCCGTAACATACGAAGCAAATGCCGAGCCCGAAAAGAAAGAGCAACGACAGCGTCACAGCCGCGGTGACTTTACCTCCGACTGTACCGACGACGCGCAAATCGACTCCCAAACCCAACGCCGCCATTGACATGATCGTCAGAACGCTTGCGGCGCGCTGCAGCAAAAACACAGCGATGTCGGGGATAAGACCAACCGAGCGGAGCCCAGCCAACAAAAAGAACCCGACGATGAACCATGGAACGGTGTCGAACAATCTATTCGTTCCGGAATAGGCCGATGATTGGCCGCCCCGGAGACGACGCGCGGATAACGCGATGCACGCGACCAGGGGCCCGAGCATCATTACTCTTATCAGCTTTACCAATGTGCCGATCTGGGTGCTCACGAGCCCGACCGGCACAGTCGCCGCCAACACTTGTGGAACGGCGTAAACGGTCATGCCGGCAAGGATTCCATATTGCGTTTCTGAAAGGTGCAGCAGCGGAATCAAAAGCGGTAGCGCCAGCACCACTATGACCCCCAGCACCGCAGTGAACGAGATCGAAGATGCCACGTCCTCACTGCTTGCTCCGATCACCGGCGCAACCGCGGCAATAGCTGAATTGCCGCATATCGAATTTCCGCACGCGATCAGGATTGACAGCCGAACTGGCAGGCCCAGCAGCCGGCTTATGCCAAAGCTGACGGCAAGCGCGAGAACAACGATGATGACAATGGCGCCGAGCAAGACGAGACCCGAGGCGGCAATCGCAGCAAAGCTCAAGGATGCTCCGAGCAGCGCAACAGCCACCTCCAGCAATTGCTTGGCGCTAAAAGCAATACCTTTTTGCCAGCGCTGCGCCGGCTGCCAAAAGGTGCGAATGCCGATCCCGAGCAAAATGGAAATAACAATGGCTTCAACGTAGGGATGCGCGACCAGGGCCTCTTCGAATGTTTGAATCGTGAGCGCGAGCAGCGTCAACAACGCGCAGAGCCCCAGTCCCCGACTCAGTGGGGCGGCCTTCACAATCGCTCTGCCGGACAGCCCGGCTTTATAAGGGGGGTCAACCTGGCGTGGCACGCAAAATCCTTCGACAAAGAAGAATATGCGCTAAATCACCTGGAATCGATAATGTTTATTCTGAGCACGGTCCTGAGCGAGGCTGATGTCCATCGCTGCACAAGGACTGTCGCCGGACGCGGGCCTTAACGCGCGAGGACAGGACCCGCACCGATTGCGCTGCTTACCTCAAGCGCTCGCTCGGCTGGATAACAGGTGATGCGGGCGGCTATGATTGCCACCACAACCAGCCAGAACACATACGGGCCGATCCGGCCGACATTCCCGGCCACGGGGGTTGATGTTTCGTTCTCGCTGCGAACAGCATCGGGCATGGCCTCGCCAAAGGCGTCGAATTTCTCGGTCAACATCGCTGAGCCGGTGTCCTTCATCGGGCATCTATGTCGCAGTTTCGACCGCCAAAACAATGGTCGGGAGTTTCAATGTTCATCCCGAAACGAATGCTTTGTTTTAGCCAATGAGCCTCTGGAAGAGAGTTTTACTTCCGGAGCCTAGCGGTCAAATCAGAACTCGCCAGTCGTGATCGGTCGAAGACGAAGCTTGCCGACGCCGCGTCGTCGCGAGAGAGTGCGTGCAATGCCCCAAGCAGAGCAATGCGGGCGGAAAATTCAGGGAGGTGATCCATGAGCGGCGCGAGGCTTAAACATTACGGCTGGGGCCGCGAGGGCGAGGGCATGACTCCTGCGGAGCAGGATTTCGTGCTCGGGCGCTACCGCGCGAAATTCGCGCGCGATAAATTCGAAACCGTCCCGGTGCCCCGGCTCGAGGATCTGAAATTGCGTCCGGCGCGCGTAAAACCGCCGGCGGCAATTGCCCACTTCTGCACGAGCGATCGCTACGACCGCGCCGCGCATGCTTACGGCAAATCGTACCCGGATTATGTGCGTGCGATGCTTGGCGATTACGATTGCGCACCCGATGTTGTCGCCTATCCGCGCAATGAAACCGAAATTTCCGCTGTTGTGGACTGGGCCGGCACCGTAAGCGCGTGCCTGACACCGTTCGGAGGCGGCTCAAGCGTTTGCGGAGGAGTCGAACCACAGGTCGACGGCATCCGTCACAAGTCGGCTGTTACGCTCGACCTGCGGCATCTGGATAAGGTCGTCGAGATAGATCAGACCTCTCGCGCCGCGCTGATCGAAGGCGGCACCTTCGGTCCATCACTGGAAAATCAGCTCAAGCCGCACGGCGTCACGTTACGGCACTTCCCCCAGAGTTTCGAATACTCGACGCTCGGCGGGTGGATCGCCACAAGGTCCGGTGGTCATTTCGCCAGCCTCTACACTCACATCGACGATTTTGTCGAAAGCCTGCGGGTGGTGACGCCACGGGGCATTTTGGAAACGCGCCGCCTGCCCGGCTCTGGGGCCGGCCCAAGCCCCGATCGCATGCTGATCGGTTCGGAAGGAACGCTCGGAATAATTTCGCGCGCCTGGATGCGGCTGCAGCCGCGTCCGAAGTTCCGCGCCGGCGCATCGATTCGTTTTCAAAGCTTCTTCGCTGCCGCGCGCGCGGTACGCGCGATCGCGCAGGCTGGCCTGTATCCATCGAACTGCCGCATCCTGGATCCCCAGGAGGCTTTCAATACCGGCGCAGCGGACGGTAGCGCAGCCATTATGGTACTCGGCTTCGAATCCGGTGATCACTCGCCGGACGCATGGATGACACGAGCCCTCGAATGCTGCGGCGATCACGGTGGAAAGCCGGAGGCCGCAAACGCTGGCGATGCGCATCTCGAAGGCGCGGCTGGCATATGGCGCAACGCCTTTATTCGCATGCCCTACGCGCGCGAGTTTCTGACACCGGCGGGGCTCATCAACGATACCTTTGAGACCGCAATCACATGGGATCGGTTTGAAACCTTCCACGACCGGGTAAAGTCCGCGACCGAGCGGGCGATCGTTGCGGCGACTGGGGTGAAAGGCGAGGTCACCTGTCGTTTCACCCACGTGTATCCGGACGGGCCCGCGCCCTATTTTTCATTCCACGCTCTCGGTCGTCATGGGGCACTTCTGGAGCAGTGGCAGGTAATCAAGAATGCCGCGAGCGACGCTCTGATAGACGCAGGTGGTACGATCACGCACCATCACGCGGTGGGCCGTGATCATCGGCCCTGGTACGACCGACAACGTCCCGAGCTTTTCGCGTCCTCGCTTCGGGCCGTCAAAAAAGAATTAGACCCGAACGGGATGCTCAATCCGGGAGTGCTGATCGATGCGTGAAATTTCAGGGGCTTCACGCAAAGCACTTGGTGACCAAAAACGCGCCTGAGGGGAACGAACGCCCGTCCTTGAGGTTCGATACCAGAACCGAGCAGCAGGGCTTGGCAAGAGCCCAGGCTTGGCGCACGCAAGACGGACGCAGCCCCATGAGAGCACTTGTTTGGCACGGAACGGCAGATATCCGTTGCGAGAGAGTTCCTGACCCTGAAATCGAAGATGATCGTGACGCAATTATCAAGGTGACCAGCTGCGCGATTTGCGGCTCAGACCTGCATTTGTTTGATCACTTCATGCCTGGGATGAAATCGGGCGACATCATGGGTCATGAGACCATGGGAGAGGTGGTCGAACTGGGGAGCGCGGCCAAGGGCGCGCTCAAGGTTGGCGACAGAGTCGTGATACCGTTCACTATCATCTGCGGCGAATGCGAACAGTGCAAACGTGGCAACTTCTCGGTCTGTGAACGGAGCAACCGTAACAAGAATCTAGGCGATAAAGTCTTTGGGCACTCGACCGCCGGTCTGTTCGGCTACACGCACCTGACAGGCGGATATCCGGGCGGCCAGGCTGAATACCTTCGGGTCCCCTTCGCCGATAAAACGCACATCAAGGTTCCTGATTCCATTCCTGACGAAAAGCTTCTTTTCCTCTCCGATATCTTTCCGACCGGATGGCAGGGAGCGGCGCAATGCGACATTCAGCCAACCGATACGGTGGCAATCTGGGGCTGCGGGCCTGTTGGCCAAATGACCATACGTAGTGCAATCCTGCTGGGCGCAAAGCAAGTGATTGCAATTGATCGGCTGCCCGAAAGGCTGTCGATGGCCAAAGCCGGCGGCGCGATAACCATTAACTTCGAGGAAGAGAGCGTGATCGAGCGGCTGAACGAACTGACCGGCGGCAAGGGCCCCGAGAAATGCATCGACGCCGTAGGCTTGGAGGCTCACGCAACGGGTTCGATCGATTCAATGTACGATCGGGCAAAGCAGGCGATGATGCTGGAGACCGATCGTCCGCACGTGCTGCGCGAAATGATGTATGTCTGCCGCCCCGCCGGCGTTCTCTCGATTCCTGGCGTCTATGGTGGCCTTCTCGATAAAATTCCGCTTGGGGCCGTCATGAATAAAGGCCTCACCATCCGCACCGGGCAGACGCATGTGAATCGATGGACCGACGACTTGCTCAACCTTGTAGTCGAAAACCAGATCGATCCGTCATTCGTCATTACCCATACAGAACCGCTCGAACGCGGACCCGAGATGTACAAAACTTTCCGCGACAAGCAGGACGGCTGTGTGAAAGTCGTGTTAAAGCCGTGAGGTGACACATGCGTAGTGCAATTGCGCCAACAGCCTTGCGTGGTCGTTCGCAATCCACGCACGATAGGATGGCCAAGGGTCTTGGGTATCTTTCTATCGCGCTTGGCGTCGCTGAACTGGTGGCGCCACGGGCAGTGTGCCGGGCCGCCGGGCTCAACGGAATGGAGCGACTGGTGCGCTCATACGGGGCACGCGAAATCGCTACGGGAGTGGCGATCCTGACGAGTCATAATGCGGCGCCGTGGATTTGGGGTCGGGTCGCGGGTGACATGGCGGATATCGCAACGGTCGCGACAGGAATTCGACAGAACGGCGAGAAAGCAAGCAATGCCGTCCTCACCCTCGCCGCTCTCGCCGCCGTCACCGCTATGGATGTGATGTGCGCGTCCGGTCTTGAATCCGAAAAGGGCAACCGAAAAACAGCGGTGCCGGACTACAGTGATCGCAGCGGTTTCCCCGGCGGTCTTCAGGCCGCGCGCGGCGCCGCACTGCACCTCAAAATTCCCGCGGACATGAAAACTCCGGAGATATTGAAAACGCCCGAAATGTCCGGTTCGAGTTAATCTGCTTCGTGAGCGCTTGTAGCTGTCGCGACCATCGTCCTGTCCCGCGCGTCTCTTTTCAATTCACATCAATTCACACACTCTTTGGCTTTCGATGGGCCAAACCTGCCAGCAGCTGCCCGGGACTGGGCCGCCCGCCGGGGAACCAGCGCACCTTTTGGCAGTTAGTTGCGTATGGACGACCTGTTAGAAAGTGCGATTGACGCCATCCTGAACAGCGCCGACGGAGATGTCCGCCAAGCGATGCGAGCGATTCTGGTCGAAAACGTCCGACTACAGGCCGAACTGAATCGCAGAGACGGCACCCCGCCCAGGAAGGTGAGCGGTCCGAAGATTCAGCTGCATTAATATCTCGAATATCTCGTCCAACCTTCTTCGATTTGCGTTTGCATGCGGTGGTCTATCGCCATGTTTTCAGTGCTGCATGCATAGAATAGAACAGCGGCCTCAGCTGGGGGGTAGCTGAGACCGCTGCTTCGGAGGTAGTCATCTTTGAGGGACAAACTACGAAGAGAAAACGCCTGTGCCGGAAAATTGTTCCGCGCAAGCAGCACTTTTGGAAATGAGCCTAAGCCGTTGCTTTCCCAAGCTAAATACACAGAACGTAGGTTCCGATACGGAGCCGTTCCGGCGGGGCGACCGGAGTTGCGCGTTCAGTTGAGCGGCAGCCAAATTATATCGCACGAGCTGTTGCAGCGGTTGCAGTGAGCCGGCTGCGCAAAAGTATTAGCCAGCTCCCATTGCTGTGATTCGTTACTCCACTGTGCGGTCGCATGAGAGATGATGTCGTCCGACTGACAGTGAGAGCAGACGGGGGTGGCCCTTCCCGCCTGCCGACTGAAGACGATCCCCGCCTGCTGGCTCGGACTGAATGGATTGAGAAGTGAAGGGTGTGTCATCTGCTCCCCGTTGAAGCTGCGAGATCACCTATAGCGATGGGATCTCGCGATTCGTCGCCATCCCGTGCGCGGATCAGGTGCGGTCTCGCTGATCGACCACGCGCACGTGTCAGGTTGCAATTTAATGCTGTGACCGTGATTGTGTCTTCATCGGAGCATCTCATTCATTGTGGAATCTGTTGATAGCTCGAGTCAGGCGAAAATATTTTGGCCGGTGTGATCGATTTGATCGAAGACCAAGTCCATTCGCAGTTCACGTTAAACAGGTGGAGAAGTCCCGGCGGGAGAATCGGTAACTTGGCTTGGGTACGTGAGTCGGCTAGTTCAAATTGAATAAGCTGCGAGCGCTCGAATGCATGTTGCTGGGCAGATTCCAAGCAGCCGGGGACGAGGGGTTCAACAATGCGGGTACGTTGGGGATGTGTCGCGGTGATCTGCCTTGGGTTGGCGCCGCAAGCGGAAGCCGCCGAGCACTCCGGACTCATTCACCGCGCATCCTGTTCGGTAGTTCGGTTCTACGTCGCTAAGTTCTCGGCATACGCCGCCGAAGCATGGGCACGGAGCCATGGAGCCACCGACGCGGAGATTGAATCCGCGCGGCGTTGCCTCAGAGACGCTCCTTCCCAAACCGCGCGGGCAACCACGCGCTGGGTCATTCAGTGACCGGCAGATCGGGAAGCTAGTTCGGCCAAATAGCGGCGAAACTGTCGCTGCCCCACGGTTGGGCGGTCGAATACAAGATTCGAAATACAAGGATAGGAAATACAAGGATAGGATTGTGTGTTGGACCAAGGTTCGCCTGCGGGGCGACAAGTCCACGTTGAACTCGCGCCCGCTCGCGCATCATCGAACATCACTGCCGAGGCTGCCCACCATTATGAATGACCGCTGGTCCTGGGCTTTTTTCCCGCAGCCCGATCCGATTTATCGAGCCCTCCCTTGTCCTTCGGCGCTGGCCCATCATCAGTGACGCTCACTGTTTGGGCTCGTTCCTTATCGGCCGGTTGCTGCTCGCCTCGCCCGGTTCGAGTGATGCCCTGCGTATCCTTATCTTTACTCATGGGGACCTCCGCGCAACCAATCCGCCTGTAACCAGCCCGTTCCGCTCCGTCCCATCTCGGCAGTAAGAGTTCCGCTTCGTTGCTCACAACAGTTTTTTTGGAACGACAGATTATCTCGCGCGGTTGTCTTCTTTCTGAGCGAGGGATAGCACATGAGAACAAGGGCTATCGCATTAGCTACGGCTACGGTTTTGTCGCTGACGTGCACGCTCGCCTTAGCACAGACTGGTGGCGGCGGATCGGCGGGAGGCACTTCCGGTGGCGGCACGTCGACATCCGCCGCCAGCGGTCCTAGCACCGGCAGCGGAAGCGCGGTCGGAACGCCTAACGCCGGTTCGGCCGGCGCAGGCACTGCCGCGGTGAGCGGAGTCCCGAGCGGCCCAGCGAACGTGGGCGGCCTCAACAATTCCGCAAATGATCCCAGCGGCGCGGGCAACGCCCAGAAAGTTCCAGCTCCGCCGGGAACCAACACATTGGGAACGGCCAACGCGACGGGATCCCCCAATGCAGTCGGTGGATCAACCACGGGAATGAGCGGCAGGCGGATCGACGGGACGGTCACTCCCGGACCTTCGATGCCCGGTGATCTGGACATAAAAGCCGAAGATTCGAAGGTCGACGCAAAGATAAAGAGCATTTGCAGGGGATGCTGAGGTCGGCTGAAAGCTTCTTCTAAGCAACTCGACCGTTCCGGGAGGTCGGCTGAGGGTTCCTCCTGGGTGCCTGACAGGAACCGAAACTGAGCCCCCGCGTTTTCGGGCGGGACACCACATGGAGTTTTTCACATGCGTAATCATTTGCTCGCTTCGTGCGCGATCGCCGCAATCGCCTTGGGCGGTGGGTTGGCGAAGGCGCAAAATCCTCAATCCCAATCTCCCTCGACCACAAGTTCCCCGCAAAGCGCCGAGCACGGTCGCGGCGGCGAGTCCGCTCAACGACAGGGTGGATCGACAGCTTCCCCGGGCAAAGCCGCAAGCGAAGAGAAGAGCGGCGGGAATATGACGCGCCGAGACGCGACCGAGCACCGGGCAGACGAGCGGTCCGAATCGCAAGACCGCTCAGAGCGCAGTGCGCGCGGCGAGGGACGCGCGGAGCAACGGTTCGACCGGCAAGAACACGCTAACGACGAACGGGGCCGCCGCGGAGAGGAACGTTTCGAAAGACGCTCTGATCGGCAGGATCGGTTCAATGATGAGCGGGGTCGTCGTGAAGGAGCACGCGCGGAGCAGCGCTCGGACCGCAGGGAGCGATTCAGCGACGAGCGAAGTCGCCGTGGAGATG
>NZ_DATEPI010000304.1:0-8285 GCF_035273305.1 Bradyrhizobium sp.
GGTGCGGAAGTCGATGATACGCCGGGCATTGCCGCCGAGGCGTGAGTCAGACGTCACCGCCGAGGCCTAGTTAAACGTCGCCGCCAAGGTGCAAGTCCAAGCATTGTCTCCGGGGCGCTCCACTGTGGACATCGAGCATACTGCCGCCTTTTCGCCATGTTCGAGGCTGCTTTGCCCCAATATTGCCGGCGAATAGAGCGACCTTTTAACAACGCGGGTGATTCGCGCTCGCGCTGAAGGATATCCGGCCATGACGCCGCCGACCGGCGCAATAGGCTTCAATCGCCACCCCGCGCCAGTCGCATCGTCCCGGTTGACGGATGCGGTCGCGGCTACACTCGCGATCGGCTCGCTTTCGCTTTGCCTGGTCGTGACCCTGACGTTGCTTTCGATCAAGCTCTCGATGGCCATGCCGTTTCCGGCGTAGCCAGATTCTTTCTTCAAGCCATTCGCACTATTCCGCGACAACGGGCGGTGACCCGCATTCGGCGACAACGGCGGTGACCCGCGACGAGCGATGAAAACACCTGTCGTACTGGTTGCCCTTTCGCTGGCTATGGCGATCCTGCTGTCGGCATCGCTGCTGATCGCGACCGGCGCGCGCGGCGAAAACGCGCCACGCGGGCCTAGCCGTCAGCCGCAAAGCTGGGTGTCGCCAGGTCCGCCGGATACCGGCAATGAAGTCGCGATCCTTGAGCAGCGGATTTAGTCGGGAGCGAACCCAAGGTGTAATGTGCTTCGGATGCCGCGGAAGAAGACTTTCGAGAATGGCCAGCCGGCAACGATCTTCGCATCAGGCGCTCACTCGCGGCGTCATCCGGTTTCGATGTGATTTTGACCGAAAAGACCTGGAAAACGGCGGCGAGCCGGTAAACTCCTTTTTAACGATGCGGTAAACAACTCGCCGCGGCGCAACCATCCGGCAACTTGCGAAACGTTAGCCTCGTGACAAACGAGAACAGGCGCATGAAGGTCGATTGGCGCGCAATCTTTGGCCCGATACTCACGGCGGCGGCGGCTTTGATCGCCATTGTCGTCGATAAGCATTTTACTGTCGTTCCCAATCCGGCGCCGCTGTTCATTTGCATAGTCGCGCTGGCGGGCTCGCTCAGCGGGCTGGTTTCGGGGTTGATCAGCGCTGCCGTCGCGGTCGCCGCCTCGGCGCTGTTTTTTCTCTACCATCGCTCGATGCCCGGCTATCAGACGGCCGATCTGATTCGGCTGGCGATGCTGGCGCTGACCGCGATCGGGACCGCGGCCATCACCGGATTGGTGCGGAAGAGGATGGTGGATGCGTTCGCCTGGCAGCGCAGGCATTACGCGACGGCCGAGCGGCTCTCCGCCGCGCTCGATGAAGTCGACATCGGCATCGTGCTGCTGGATTCCGACACCCGCGCCGAATTCATCAATCGCGCATTCCGGCATTATTTTTCGCTGCCGGACGAGAAAGCCGACAGCAAGCCACCCTTCATCGCGCTGATGTATCATGGCCGCGATACCGGCGCGTTTGAGCTGCCGGAGGAAGAGCTGAGCGCGTTCATCGCGCGTCGCACGGAGATGATGCGATCAGGCGATTCCACGCCGATCAACATCAAGCTCGCCGATGGACAGGTGCTGCGCTTCAGTTGCACCGCCCTGCCGGACGGTGGACGGATGCTGAGCTATACGCCGGTGACCGACCTCATTCGGCATACGGACGATCCGGCCAAGGCCGACCTCTATCTCTCGATGCGCGGCATCGCAGCCGGACAGTTGCGCGCCGCGGAGTAGATGGGCGGCATCGAGCGTGCAGGGCCGAAAGCCGCTTGCGGCGTCAGGGCGTGAGGGTCACAATGTGATCCCGTCTAGGGTCACAAATTTGATCCCGCTCGCGCTCCCCACCTCACAGGACTGATTCATGCAAATTCGCAATCTCGGCGGCTCCGGCCTGCGCGTCTCCGCCGTCGGCCTTGGCTGCAACAATTTCGGCCAGCGCACCGATCTGGAGACCTCACGTAAGGTGATCCACAAGGCGATCGACCTCGGCATCACCTTGTTCGATACCGCCGACATCTATGCGGGCATGGGCGGCTCCGAGACGGTGCTCGGCGAAGTGCTCGGCACGCGCCGCAAGGACATCGTGCTGGCAACGAAATATTCCAAGCCGATGAGCACCGACGGCACCAAGCAGGGCGCGTCGCGCCGGTATATCATGGCGGCGGTCGAGGCGAGCCTGACCCGGTTGAAGACCGACTACATCGATCTTTACCAGCAGCACGACTATGACCCGCTGACCCCGATCGAGGAAACCCTGCGCACGCTCGACGACCTGATCCGTCAGGGCAAGGTTCGCTACATTGGCAATTCCAATTTTCCGGCGTGGCGTATCGCCGAAGCCGAACTCACGGCGCGGCAGATGAATGTCAATCCGTTCGTGTCGTGCCAGGATGAATACAGCCTGGTGGTGCGCGACATCGAAAAGGATCTGCTGCCGGCGGCGCAGGAGTATAATCTCGGCCTGCTGCCGTTCTTTCCGCTCGCCAGTGGTTTGCTGACGGGCAAATACAAGCGCGGCGCTGCTGCGCCGGCGGACACCCGCTTTGCCAAGGCGCCGGGACTGCGCGATCGCTACGCCACGCCGCGCAACGAGGACATCGTCGAACAGCTGCAGAAATTCGCGCAGGCGCGCGGGCACAGCCTGCTTGAACTCGCATTTTCATGGCTGGCTTCGCGGCCGCAGGTTTCCAGCGTAATCGCAGGCGCCACGCGCGTCGAACAGGTCGAGCAAAACGTCAAGGCGATCGGGTGGGCGCTGAGCCCGGAGGATGTTGCGGAGGTCGACAAGATCACCAAGTAATACGCTGATCGATCACCGTGCGGATCGCTGGATGACAAATCAGGTCGAAATGCCGGCGTCGCGCCGTCTCGCTTGCCCCCGATGCGGGACGCAATTTACCTGCGCGCTGGCGGGGCCGTGCTGGTGCGCGGAGGAAACCGCACGGCTGCCGATGCCGGCTGATGACGAGGATTGCCTCTGCCGGGAATGCTTGCGCAAGGCTGCCCGCACTGCCGCGCAGCCGCAATAGACGGCGAATGGATCGGCGTTACTTCACCACCGCCGCGGTTTGCCCGAACAGCAGCTTGCGTTCTTCCTCGGTACGGATCGTCGGCTGTCCGTAGTTCGGATTGACCTCCTTGGCTTTCGCATAGGCGCGCACCGTCGCCGGACGCTCGCGGATGGTCTCAAGCCAGCGCTTCAGATGCGGGAAGTCGTCGATATTTTGGCTCTGGTTCTTGTACGGCACCACCCAGGGATAGCTCGCCATGTCCGCGATCGAATAATCGCCGGCGATGAACTCGCGATTGGACAGCCGCTTGTTGAGCACGGCGTAGAGCCGGTTGGTCTCGTTGACATAGCGGTCGATGGCGTACTTGATTTTTTCCTGCGCGTAGTTCGAGAAGTGATGGTTCTGTCCGGCCATCGGCCCGAGCCCGCCCATCTGCCAGAACGTCCACTGAATGGCGTCATACCGGCCGTAGATGTCGGCGGGCAGAAACTTGCCGGTCTTCTCCGCCAGATACAGCAGCATCGCACCGGATTCGAAGATCGAGATCGGCCTGCCGCCGCCTTTTGGTTCGTGATCGACCATCGCGGGAATGCGATTGTTTGGCGCGATCGCCAGAAACTCCGGCTTGAACTGGTCGCCCTTGCCGATGTTGATCGGGATAATCTTGTATTTCAGCCCCGCCTCTTCGAGAAACATCGTGATCTTGTGGCCGTTTGGCGTGGTCCAGTAGTAAAGGTCGATCATGAGGCGGTCCTGCTGGCGTTGATCTGCAAAATGGATGCGATTGCATGAAGCTCACCGCATCGGCCATGCAGAGTCAATGGCGCGGGTTTCGGATCGCAACCAATTGATGCGGATCAAATCCGCAGGTATCGAGCGCCGCGGTGATCAATTCACGCGACGGCCATGCCTGCGCAGCAGTTGTTCGCCGGATTCGGTGATGATGACCATGGCGCGCGCGCCCGGCGACGGTTGGCGCGTGACATAGCCGCGATCGACGGCATCCTCCCAAATCGTCAGCCGTGGGCACGAGGTCCGCCACGTCTCGATCACCTCGGCATAAAGCCGCGGCTCCCTCGCAATCCATTCGAGCAGATCGAGCACCAGCGGATCAGTCGTATCGATCATCGAGCGAGCGGCCCCCGTGTTCAGAACGCAAGCGCATTGCTGCGCGCAAGCAGCAACCAGCTTCCATAGATGATGTAGTAACCGGCAACGGTGGTGATCAGTCGGCCCGCCCAGGTTCGAAATTGCTGGTCCGTCATCGCTTCCAGGATTCGTCGCGCCAGCGTCGTTCCTGTCATCGACGCCGCCACGGCGACGCCGGCGAGAACGGGATTGAGCGTCGCAGCCTGGCTGATGATGCCGCCGAAATAGATCAGCTTGACGAAATGACTGGCGACCTGGCACGCCGCCTTGCTGGCGACGATCTCGCGGCGCTCGAACTTGCCGCCGAGAAAGAACGTGTCCATCAGCGGCCCGGAAACGCCGGTCATCAGCATCAGCCCCATGCAGATGAAACCGTAGAACGTGCCCTGCCAGATGCTGTCGGGGTCGGGCTTCACGCCAGGCGGCGCCAGCCGCGCCATGAATGGCGTCGCCCCCAGCAAAAGCAGGGCTAGCGGCTTGTCCGGCACATAGCGGGTGATCGACCACGCCGCGAGCGCGAGCGCGCATCCGATCAAATAGATCGCGACCGGCCGCCACCTGATATGGCGGCGCCACAGAAAAGCGCGCCAGCCATTGGATGCCATCTGTGTGATCGCGTGCAGCACCATCGCCGAGGGCAGTGGCATCAGCGCCAGCAATACTCCGATCAGGATCAGCCCGCCGGCCATGCCGAACAGGCCCGACAGAAATGCCGTCCCGACCATCAGCAGCCCCAGGGCCGCAATCATCAGCGCGCTCATTCGAATCTCCGCGCCATTGTTGTCTCGCTTGTGGTGCCGGCGCAAACCGAGTTATCTTGTTCTGGCATCAGTTTTCCTGAGGGTAGCCCGAAGGTCCATCAATGCGGCGGCTCCTGTTTCTCAACGGCATCAGAGCGTTCGAGGCCACAGCGCGCAGCGGCAGCTTCGCCGCAGCCGGCATTGAGCTCAACGTCTCGGCGGCCGCGGTCAGCCGGATGGTGCAGTTGCTGGAGCAGCGGCTCGGAATTGGCCTGTTCGAGCGCAAGGCCAACCGGCTCGAGATGACGGCGGCAGGCCGGGCCTACCAAAGCGGGCTCACGCCGATCTTCGATGCGTTGGCGAGCCTGACGGCGCAGGTCACCGCCCCGTCGAACCTGCGCGTACTGACCATCGGCGTCGGGCCGACCTTTGCAATGCGATGGCTGATCCCGCGACTGGGAGATTTCCAAAAGCATCAGCCCGACATCGACGTGCGGATGGCCACCGGCGGTGCGGCTGTGCCGTTCGGTGAGGACTGGAGCTGCGGCATTAAGCTTGGGACCGGCGAATGGCCCGGCCTGCTCGCCGAACCGCTGTTTGCAGCCGATCTGCTGCCGGTGTGCGCACCCCGGCTGGCGAGCCAATTAAAGCGCCCCGGCGATCTCAAGGGACCAGCGCTGCTGCGCGTCGCGCACTCGCCTGACGACTGGCCGATGTGGCTGAAGGCCGCCGGCCTGCCACGGCTAACCGCGCGCGGACCGGAATTTCAGTATTACGGCCACGCTTTGCAGGCCGCACTGGACGGGCTCGGCATCGCGATGGGCATTCGCCCCTATATCGACGACGATCTCGCGGCTGGACGGCTGGTCGCGCCGTTCGAGCTGTCGGTGCCAAAGGGCATGCGTTGGTACCTGGTCTATCGCAACTATCGTGCTGACCACCGCGACTTCACGGCGTTTCGGCGCTGGATCATGCGCGCTGCCGCCGCACCGACGCACGGCAAAACTCCCCGCGAGTCCCGCCGGGCTGAGACCGTTTTTCGAAAATAAACCTGGGAATGTGAACGAGTTCACATTCGCATTGGGGCAGTCGTGTTTCCCTTGCTCGCGGGAGTTGAGCAATGGACAGCGACTATGACGGCTTCAAAATCGAGCCCTTCGAGGCCGGAAGAGGCTTATGGCACGCCAGAATTTGGCGAATGGATCGCAAGCCCGTCATTATCGACGGCGTTTCCTTTTCAGCGCTGGAAGTCGGCTTTGCATGGTCTGATCCCGAGGCCGCGATCGCGGACGCGAAGACTCAAATCGATCGTCTCAACCTCAATCGATATGCGACCGCCGAGTTGTCGCGAAGCGAACAATCGGCGGCGTGAGCTGATCTGAAACGGACTTGCATCATGTCCAGCTTGGAGAACCAACCGATCCCGTTGCCTTCCGCCAAGGTGCGATGCAAATGTCCGGAGTGCAATGCGAGCCTGGCGATCCTGCGCGTCATCGCCGGAAAGGCCGGGTCCGAATACTGGACCATGAGATGCACCCGCTGCGGCGGAATTCATCTGGATATCGTCAAGAGCTCCACGATCCCAGTGCCGTGTGACGCGCCCGTTACTTCCTGAACGCCTTGTCGATGGCGGATTGCGCATCCCGCTGGATTTGCCGCAAGTGAGACTGGCTGCGAAAGCTCTCGGCGTAAATCTTGTAGACTTCCTCGGTACCGGATGGCCGCGCCGCGAACCATCCATGATCTGTAATCACCTTGATGCCGCCGAACGACTGGCCATTACCGGGAGCAGCCGTGAGCGCCGCGCGCACGGGCTCGCCGGCCAATTCGGACAGAGCAAGCTTTTCAGGCGAGAGCGACTTCAGCAGGTTTTTCTGCGCTGACGTGGCGGGCGCGTCGATCCGCTCATAGAACGGCACGCCCAGTTCGCTGGTCAATCGATCGAACAGCTGGCTCGGATCGGATTTAGTTCGCGCGGTCATTTCGGCGGCCAGCAATCCCAGAATGATCCCGTCCTTGTCGGTGGTCCACACCTTGCCGTTGCGCCGGAGGAATGAGGCCCCGGCACTTTCCTCCCCGGCAAATCCGAATGAGCCGTCACAGAGTCCGCCGACAAACCATTTGAAACCGACCGGGGTTTCGACCAGCTTGCGTCCGAGCTTCGCCGCGACCCGGTCGATGATCGCGCTGCTGACGATAGTCTTGCCGACCGAGCTTTGCTTGCCCCATTGCGGGCGATGCTCGAACAGATAAGCAATCCCGGCGGCAAGGTAGTGGTTCGGATTCATCAGGCCGCTGGAGCGGGTCACGATTCCGTGCCGGTCGGCGTCCGTGTCATTGGCAAAGCCGACATCGAAGTTGTCGCGCAACGCGATCAACCGCGCCATCGCATAGGGCGAGGAGCAGTCCATCCGGATCTTGCCATCCCAGTCCACGGTCATGAAGCGGAAGGTCGGATCGACCTCATCGCTGACGATGGTCGCGGCAAGACCATAGCGCTCGATGATCGGCTGCCAGTAGCGCACCGCCGCGCCGCCGAGCGGATCGATCCCGATGGTCACGCCGCTGTCGCGGATCGCATCCATGTCGATGACCTCGGCGAGATCAGCGACATACGGCCCGACATAGTCGTATCGATGGACCGAAGACGATTTGAGCGCGCGCTCATAGGGAATGCGTTTGACGCCGCGCAGACCATCTTCCAGCAAGCGGTTGGCCGCGCGCTCGATGCCCGAGGTGATGTCGGTATCCGCCGGGCCGCCATCGGGCGGATTATACTTGAAGCCGCCGTCCTCCGGCGGGTTGTGCGACGGCGTGATCACGACACCATCGGCCCGGCCGCTGCTGCGGCCGTTGTTGGTGGTGAGGATGGCGTGGGAAATCACCGGCGTCGGCGTGTAACCCTGGTCGGCATCGATCATTACCTCGACGCCATTGGCGGCGAAGACCTCGAGCGCGCTTGCGAGCGCCGGCTCCGCCAGCGCGTGGGTGTCGATTCCGACGAACATCGGCCCATCGATGCCGCTGGCTCGCCGATGATCGCAAAGCGCCTGGCTGATCGCCAGGATATGCGACTCGTTAAAGGCGTTGTTGAACGCGGAGCCACGATGGCCGGATGTGCCAAAGGACACGCGCTGGCCCGGCTCTGCCGGATCGGGCTTGCCCGCGAAATAGGCGGTCACCAGTCGGGGTATATTCGTCAGCATCGAGGGCTCGGCGGGCTTGCCGGCACGCGGATTCACTTCAGCAGTCACTAGTTTCCCCAGTTGCACCCGCGTTCGCTTTTCGTTCACTCCCGACTATACTAACACCATATCGAATCAGCACTTCAGTTTGGATCGCACCATGT
>NZ_DATEPI010000305.1:0-7703 GCF_035273305.1 Bradyrhizobium sp.
CAGCTCCGGGTTCGGCTTGGCCGGTGCTGCCCGCACGAGCGTGATCGGTTCTGTTTTCTTCACGCGAACCGGCGTCCACTCGCTCGAAAACGCTCTAATACAGATTGATGTTGAATTCGTAGGAGCGCTCGGCGCCCACCAGCGTCAATTTGAGCGCCGCACCTTCCGGGTCCGTGCCAGGAGGCACCCCCTCCAGCTCGAAAGCAAACCGCTTCACCCCGGGCGGGCTTTCGTTGAGCGGTTCCGGAATCGGCAGGCCCCAATCCGGCGTAGGCCCTTCCACAAACAAGCTCACGTCCTTGCCATCGGGGCTGACGACATCGACCAGCACCGTGGATTTTCCGTCCCGTTTGACATCGCGGATGGTCAGCGGATTGGGATCGCCGACGTTGGCGGGCTTGGGCACGGTATCGAGCGCCGCAAACAGCATGCTGTCTTCGGTACTTGCCACGCTAGTGAATGGCAGCTCCGCAGTTGCCTCGACGGGAATGCAGAGCTTTTCGCATACCGCGTAGCTGATATATGCCCGCAGTGTCACCGGCTTCTCGGCGTTTTTTGCAACGATCCGCAACGGCAACACGAACTGATCACGGTAGCCCAACGAATGGCCGCCAGCGCCATCATCGAACTTCATCGGCGCCGGCCACAGAACCGTCACGGCATCGATATTTTCAGACTTCGAAAAATCGAAGCGCGGCGGCACGCCGGAATCGCCGGGCGAACGCCAGTAGGTCTTCCAGCCCGGCTGAAGCTGAAACGCGATGCCGCCGAGCAGCACCGCGCCGCTGCGCGAGCCAGCGAGCAACTGGACCGCAGAATGTGTATCCCGCTGCCATGGAGAGGCGTCCCCGGCGCGGGCCCCGATGCTCAGGAATGACGCAAATATGGTGGCTGCGAAGCCAAGCGCCGCGCGCATGGGAACTAAGACGGTCATCAAGCGTGTTTACAGGCAAGCGGTATCGTAAACCATTGAATTGCTTGTGATGTACTTACAATTGCAAAGCAAGCTTGATTGACAGAACTGGCACCCAATATCAGGATTGGGCAGTAACATGAGAGTTCTGCGCGGATGGGCCCCGTAGGTAAAAAACCAAGGAACGTTCGCAGCGAAGCCGCGGACGTCGGCGACGGCTCGATCGATACCGGCTATCTCGATGGCCAACTGCTGATCGCGATGCCGGTGATGGGAGACCCACGCTTCGAGCGTTCGGTGATCTATGTCTGCGCCCATTCTTCTGAAGGCGCCATGGGCATCATCGTCAACCGCCCGGCGGGCAGTATCGATTTTCCCGAATTGCTGGTGCAACTCGATATCATCAAAGAAGCCGACCAGATCAAGCTCCCGGAAAACGCCGAAAGCATGAAGGTGCTGAAAGGCGGCCCGGTCGAGACCGGCCGCGGATTCGTGCTCCATTCAAGCGATTTCTTTATCAAGGATGCGACTTTGCGCATCGACGAGGGCATTTGCCTCACCGCCACGGTTGATATTCTCAAGGCGATCGCCAGGGGTGCCGGCCCGAAGCATGCCATCCTCGCGCTCGGCTATGCCGGCTGGGCACCGGGGCAGTTGGAGACCGAAATCCAGGATAATGGCTGGCTGCACTGCGACGCCGACCCGGAGTTGATCTTCGGCGTCGACGTCGAGGAAAAATATCAGCGGGCTTTGCGCAAGATTGGCATCGATCCCGGCATGCTGTCGAACGAAGCCGGGCACGCCTAGGAGCATTTTCGAGCGAAGTGGACGCCGGTTCGCGTGAACAAGACGCGTCAAAAGAAAAGCTGGCGCGGCGCTTCGCTCAGACGTAAGGGCGCTTTTTATTCTGCGGCCTGTTGCGCGACCGTAGGCTCGGTTCCGGCCACTGTGGCGCGGCGCATATCGCGGGGCTGCGACTGGTCGTAGCGGCGAACGCGGTGCATGGTCTGGCGATTGTCCCACATTACGAGATCGTGCACCGTCCACTTGTGGACGTAGACGAACTCCGGTTTTGTCGCATGTTCGGTGAGGTCTCGCAGCAACAGCCTCGCCTCAGGCATGCTCATTCCGAGGATCGCCCCCGCATGCGACGACAAATACAGCGATTTGCGGCCGTGCACGGGATGAGTGCGAACCAGGCGCTGCAGCACCGGCTTGAACATCTGCTTTTCTTCATCGGTATAATCCAGGAAACCGAGCGAGCCCCGCGAATACATCAGCGAATGTTCACAGATCAGTTCCTCAATCTCGGCCTTGGTCTCGTCATCGAGCGCATCATAGGGGGCGCGCATGTCGGCGAATTCGGTGTTGCCGCCCTTCGGGTTGACGATGCGTGCCGAGAGCAGCGAAAACTTCGCAGGAATGGGACGGAATGAACTGTCGGAATGCCACAGGCAATTGCCGAGGTTGAATAGATGATTGCGGTGATCGCGGGGTAGCGGCTTGCCATCCTTGCCGAGGTTTGACACGTCATTCAGGCCGGAGGTGAGCCGGTAATCCTCCTTTTTCGTGATGTTGCCGCCACGCGGGTTCTCGCGCTGGCCGAAATTCAGCGCAAACGCCATCTGCTGCTCGTCGGTTATGTCCTGATCTCTGAACAGCAGCACCGCATATTTGTCCATACCTGCTTCGATATCGCGGGCCTCTTGCGGCGTCAGCGGCTTGCGCAGATCGACCCCTGAAACTTCACCGACGAAATGCGGGTGAAGTTGTCGAATGGTGATCGTCATGGCGTTTCTCCTGATCGCGGCAAGCGGTTGGCCCGCTCTTGTCGGAAAAAATTACTCCCCGAAACCGCGATGTCAACGCGCCTGTAATGTTCGCGCACGGTCTTTGGGCAGTTCCGCTGCACGCGCTACTAGGCGTTCCGGGCCATCAGTCCGCCATCGACTGGAATGATTGCACCGGTCAGGAACGAAGCCGCGGGCAGGCACAGGCTTAGCGTCATGTGGGCGACTTCCTCGGGAGAGCCGTAGCGGCCGAGTGCGGTTCGGCGCTTCGCATAGATCGCCTTGTGCTCGTCACTGATCCGCGCCGTCATTGCGGTGGTGATCGGTCCAGGGCAAATGCAGTTGACGGTGATTGCGTCTCGACCGAGCTCGACCGCAAGCGAGCGCGTCAGCCCAACCACTCCCGCCTTTGCCGCCGAATAGGGGCTGTGCAACGCGGTAGCACCGAGCGCCTCGGTGGAAGCGATGTTGACGATGCGCGGAGACTTTGACTTTCGCAAATGAGGCAGCGCGGCGCTGATCACTCGTTGGTGCGCTGTCAGCAGTACCGAAATTGCCTTTGCCCAGGCTTCATCATAGGCTTGATCCTCAATGGCAATGCGTACGGAGATCCCGGCATTGTTGACGACAATATCCAGTCCGCCAAAATGTGCTGCGACCGCATTGACGCCGCTCTTGATCTCATCTCGGCTCGTGACGTCGAGCTTCCAGGCCTTTGCACATTGACCTCCGGCGACGATTTCAGCTGCCACGGCTTCTGCGGCGTTGGCGTCGGCATCGGTGACTGCGACGTTGGCGCCCTCTGCGGCGAACACCCTTGCGGTCGCGCAGCCCATGCCGCTGCCCGCGCCAGTAACGAGAGCCGTCAATCCCCTGATCGAGCGGCTGAGCTGGTTGAAATCCGACATGCGGTTCTTCTCTCAGATCTTCCTGTTATGCTTCCGCCTACTCCAAATTCGAGGCGACGATGAACGAACTGGATTTCACGGGCAAGCAGGTTCTCGTGGTCGGCGGCTCCAGCGGCATCGGCAACGGCATCGCGCAAGCGTTTCGCGCCAAAGGTGCGCGCGTGGTTGTCTGCGGCACGCGCCCTTCGGCTGACGATTATTCGGTCGCCGACGGATCGCAACTTCAAGGGCTGGGCTACACGCAGCTTGATGTGAGCGACGCGAAAGCCGTCGCGGATGTCAAACCGGGATTCGATCGATTGGACGTGTTGGTGCTGGCGCAGGGCGCCGTGATCTATCGGCGCGGCGAATTCGAGATGGCTGGATTCCGCAAAGTGCTGGAAGTCAACCTCATGAGCGTGATGGCCTGCGCCGGCAAATTCCACGACATGCTCGGTGCATCCAAGGGATCGCTGATTATTGTCAGTTCGACCGCCGCTTTCCATTCGACCAAAGGCAACCCCGCCTACAACGCTTCCAAGGCCGGCGCGGTTGGGCTGACCCGAACTCTCGGCGAAGCCTGGGCGGAAGATGGCATCCGCGTCAACGGTATTGCGCCCGGCCTTGTCGACACGAAGATGACCAAGGTGACAACGGCCAATCCGAAACGGCTCGAAGCGGCCATCGAGCGGATTCCACTGAAGCGGTTGGGAACGCCGGCCGACATGGCGGGAGCGGCGTTATTTTTGGCGTCGCCGCTTGCTGCCTACATTGTTGGTCAAACGCTGGTAGTCGATGGCGGGTTGATTCTCTGAAGGCCGAATTCGGTCAGCGGAAAAAGCCCGGTACCCAAGCCGACCGTCCGACATCTGCTGGGGGTCGCGGAACGTTTGGCGCCATGCGCGAGGATGATGAAGGCGGCTTGCGTGATCCGTTGCCACCGCCGTTCAGTTCCCTGAATGAAGGCGGGCCCGATTGGGCAGACTGCTTCTTTGTCTTTGGCGTCGATGCGGGGGACCCAGGTGCGGCAGTCGCTTTCTCCGGTGAAACTGAAGCAATAGGCGCTTCGCCCTTGGCCTGTTCGCGTCCGATCTCGCGCCGAGGCCAGGCAAAATCGTCGGCGCGGCCAGCCGGCGGAGCCAGCGGTTCGCCCTTCACCAAAGTTCGCGCGGCCAAGGCGTCCACAGCGGCCGGGCGCGAGCCGGGGCCGCCAAGCAACTGATCGGTGCCGACTGACGATGCCACCAGCGGCAGCACCGGGCCGGCGAGAGGTCGCGGTGCCGGCTGTCCTGGCGCTGCATTCGCGTCCGGCGTCGCGGGTTCGTTTGGCAGCGCAATTGGCGCGGATCGCGCGCCCAGCACCCTGGTGATCTCGCGTTCGACATAGTGGGCGAGCTTGCGTGCGCCGGCCTTGGTGAAATACACGCCGTCATAGGAGCGAAGTCGTCGGATCTGACCTTCGAAATCAGGCCCCTGCTGCAGGAAGCGCCCGGCTTCATCGACAAACCCGTCCCAGACGTCCACATAGGTGATGCCCGCCTTGCCGGCGGCGTCGCGATAAAGCGAATCCAGGAACAGCATGTCCGCGGTTGCCTTCGGGCCGCGTACCGCCGGCAGTCCGACCCAGAGCACCGGCACTCCCTTTGACTTCAGTACGGCAATCATCTCTTCGATTTTCTTGCTGTAGAGTTCGACCCAGCGCTCATCGCGAAACTGATAGACACCGTTAGGAGAGCGCGCGCTCTTTTCCGGCGCGATCACCGGCGCATCGTCGGCATCGTCCGGAGACAATTCGGTATCTACCGCCTTATCATCCGGTTTGCTGGGGACGTCGTTTGCCGCATCCGGCTTGCTCGTGGACTTGTCAGCGGTCTTGCCATCCGATTTGCCGTGGGCGTCTTTCTTGTCTGCTTTTTTCTCCGCCTTCTCTCCGGCCGGCTCGCGGATAGGCCCGCGGTCGTCAAGCCCGAGCATGACCACGATGGCGTCCGGCTTCTCGGTCGCCAGAATGCCCTTTGCTGCAGCGGCCCAATCTGACGGCTCGCCCTTGGGCTGATACTTGATCAGGCCGGAAACCGTCTTGTGTTTGCGAATGACGCCGATCTCGGGCTGCTCGGCATAGGCATCCTCAAGGCCGTAAGCGAGCCAGTCTGCCATCGCATCGCCGAGCACCAGTACGTTGCGTTCCGGCACCGTGTCGCGCTTCTCAGGCGGCGGCGCCTTGGAATAATTCTCGACCCGTTTCGGTGCCTGCGGCGGTTGCTGAAACGGCGCGAACAGATCGCCGCCAAACCAGCCGCCGCTACTGCGCGGCTGTGGCCGTGACCACCCACCGAAATTGAAGAACTGCGCCGATGCTGGCCCGGCGATGCCGACCAACAGCGCCACCATAACCGCAAGCGCGATCAGCGGGCCGGTCTCGGTGAAAATCCGGAAAAAGGATTTCGGCTTTTGCATGCGCATCGGTCGTAAATGGGGGTCGCTGGGCCACTATACTAGCGGAATCGGGCTGCAAGCGGGCAGATTCCCTAGGCATAAACGGGCGAGGGCCGTTCGTGGTCAAGGCCGGGCCGAAAATATCCCTATCAGCGTTAACGGGCTTGGATGACCTGACTTACTGGCCCCGAAGCCGGTCCAGCACGCGAGAGGACGCAAATCCGTCTGCGGGGGTCCCGATCGAGGCCTGGAAGCTCCGCAAGGCTTCCCGCGTCAGGCCACCAAACTGGCCGTCCGGAACGCCGCGATAAAACCCGCGCTGTGCCAGAAGCTGCTGCAGTTCCAGCCGCTCGGCGCGCGACAATTCACGCTCCTGCCGGGGCCAGGACTGCACGAACGGGGCTCCTCCTCGGAGACGGTCGGCGAAATGTCCGATGGCGAGCGCGTAGGCTTCCGCCGGATTGTATTTCATGATCACGCGAAAATTCTGCAGCATCAGAAAAGCCGGTCCTTGGACGCCGGCGGGCGCCAGCAGATAGGCCTTTTCGGAGGGGTTCGGAAATGGCTGCTTGCTGGCGCGAACGAGGCCAAGCTGCTCCCACTGCGCGATGGTCATGGCCTTCGCACGATCCGCCAGCATGTAGTTGAAAGTTGGAGGCAGGACGACTTCGTAACCCCAGGTCTCGCCTGCGCGCCAGCCGTCTTTCTTCAAGTTGTTGGCGGTTGAGGCGATCAGGTCGGCAGGGTCGTCGACCACATCGCGGCGGCCATCGCCATCGGCATCGACTGCGTAACGCTTGAACGCTGTCGGCATGAATTGGGTCGGACCGAATGCGCCGGCCCAGGAGCCGCGCATTTGCTCGGGACGCAAATCGCCGTGATGCAGGATTTCCAGCGCCGAGAGGAACTCGTCCTTGAAATAATTCTGCCGACGGCCGATGCAAGCCAAAGTCGCGGTGGATTGCAAAACGCTGCGATCGCCGACTTGCGTGGAATAGTTTGATTCGATGCCCCAAATCGCCGCGACGATGTAACGATCGACGCCAAAAGCGCGTTCCGCCGCATCGAACTGCGGCTTGTATTGGGCGAGTATCTCGCGCCCCCTGGCGAGCCGGTTTTCATTCACGAGAATGTCGAGATAGTCCCAGATCGATTTAGTGAATTCGGGCTGCGAATCCATCAGATCCATGATCCGCAGATCGGGCGCGAGACCTGCGGTAAAGCGCTGGAAGCTCGCCAGTGAGATGTTGCGGCGCGCCGCATCGGGCCACATTGAGGCGACGCATCTATCGAAATTCGCCGCCGCTTCACGGATCGCCGATGCGGTCATTAACGGGTGCCCGGAAGCACCGTCCTCCCCGCTCCAGGGAAGCGGCGCATTCGCCGCAGGCGGCGATTGCATCTGTGTCGGACCGCCCGGCGGGGACGCCGGCGGACCAGCTTTCGAAAGTGCCCCTGTAAACAGGTTGTCGAGAAATGCGAGGCCAGTACCGCTCGTGAACTGCGCATGCGCCTCGTCCACGCTGCTAAACGCCAGCAGCACCGCTGCAACAGCCAGTAAACTGAGCCGCCTGTCCCACATGTCCGTGCCTTGCCTTATATCCCGCCAACGCGAGTAGTCGCGTCTTCAGGAGGCCTCCTCTCGGTTTCCAATAGCTTAACAAAGGCGAGATTTTG
>NZ_DATEPI010000306.1:0-4944 GCF_035273305.1 Bradyrhizobium sp.
TTTGAAGATGTTGTAAATTCTGAAAGGTTGGCAGTCTATGCCGACGAGTGCCAGCACGACGACATGGACATAGTGGAAATGCCTGCGGGGAACAAGGGCTTCTAGCAAAAAAATTGGCACTCAAATAAGGCGGCTGCCAAAATCGTTAAGCATCCTTAATTCGGCAGCCCGGGGCGGCGACACCCGTATTAGCACGTGCGGTAACGTGCTGCCAACGCAACAAATTTCAACAGTTCATTAAACATTTAGGCTTGTGATGGGTTGGTATCGTGCGTCACATTTCTCTCGTGTGAGCGCATCTCCACCGGGCGGCTCCCGGTCGGCGGCCACCCGGCAAATGCGCTCCAGCAATGGAGGTTGGCATGGTCTCGCGGGTTGGGGTTTCCGACGATTTCCGGAAACAGGTGCTGGGTTACGGGCTGACAACGGCGGAAATCCTATATCGGATGCCCGATCACCCCGCGTTGCTGCAGACTTACGTCTGGCAAAATTACGATCTGTTTCCCAATTTTCCGGCGCTGAAGGACTTTCTGTTGTTCTGGCAGCGAAAGCTCGAAGGTCCGCTCTACGCTGTCACGGTCGCGCATTCCAAGTTGATCAAGCCGGCCGAACTGCGCGCAGTCGACGGGGTATTCCGGCTGCACTAGAGCGTTTTCGAACGAAGCGCGCCCGTTCGCGTGAAGAAAGCGCGTCAGGCGAAAAACTCAGCCCGGCGTTCGCCATGCGGCAAAGCTCGTTGCCGCGTTACCGATGAGGGACTAACGTGCCTCGAGCGCGCCTTGCAGAAAGCGGGTACGCCTGGAACGGGAGGCGCCGGATGCCCAAGCAGAAGCCGAAATCGCGAGCCGCGGCCCGCACCGCCGCGCAGAAAAAGTCCATCCGCAAGATCGCCGGCGTATCCAGCGCGCGGAAACCAGTGAATGCCAAACATCGCAAGCCCAAACGCCCCGATGTCAGTACGGCCAAGCGGGCTCGGCCGAAACAGCGCATTGCCATCAGCCATCATCGTGACGAGGACTTCAAGCCCGATGGGTTGCGCGCTTACGCGGTTTATCGCGACCTTGGAATAGCTGAGGCCAGCCGCGGCCTGGCGCGGGCGCATGTGATCCGACTGGTCGGGCCGTGCGATCCGGCGGAAGTTTCAAAACTGCATTTCCATGACGTCGAATTTCAGATGGTCTATGTGCTGAAGGGCTGGGTCAAAACCTACATGGAAGGGCAGGGCGAGACGCTGATGAAACAGGGCAGCGCTTGGACGCAGCCGCCCCGGATCAAGCATTTGATCATGGACTATTCTGATGATGTCGAGTTGCTTGAAGTGATCCTTCCCGCGGACTTCAAGACGGTCGAACTCGCAACGGGATGACAGCGCCAATTATGTCAATAGCCCGACGATCGCGCCCATCAGGCACGTCGTCAGCGTGCCCGAGACTATCGACTTCAATCCGAGCGAGTTGATCTCGTCGCGGCGCTGAGGAGCCATCGTGCCAAGCCCGCCAATCATGATTCCAAGGCTGCCGAAATTGGCGAAGCCGCACATCGCATAAAGCATGATCAGCCGCGAGCGCGGATCGAGCGCATCATCGCCGAGCTTCGACAAGTCGACATAGGCAATCAGCTCATTGAGCACAGTCTTGGTGCCCATCAGGCTGCCGGCCGTGATCGCCTGCGGCCAGGGCAGGCCCATCAGCCAGCACACCGGCGCCATCGCGTAGCCGAGGATTCGCTGCAGCGAAACGGGTGCGCCACCGACATTCGGCAGCAGGCCGATGATCGCGTTGACGAGATAGACCAGCGCCACCAGCACGATCAGCATGGCAATAATGTTGAGCAGCAGCTCAAGTCCAGCCGTGGTCCCCTTGACGACGGCATCCATAGTGGAGGACGCGTGAGTATCAGGATCGGCAAGCGCGCCGCCAGTCCTCTTGTCGCTGGTCTCCGGCACCATAATCAGGCTGATCAGGATCGCGGCCGGGGCGCCGAGCACCGAGGCAATGACAAAATGAGCCGCGGCGTCGGGTATCACCGGCGCCAGGAATGTTGCGTAGAGCACCAGCACCGTCCCTGCAATCCCGGCCATGCCGCCGGTCATTACCAGGAATAATTCGCTGCGCGTCAGATTTGCCATGTACGGCCGGATAAATAGCGGCGCTTCCACCATGCCGAGAAAAATGTTAGCGGCGGTTGAAAGCCCTACCGCGCCGCCGACACCGAGCGTGCGTTCGAGTAACCACGCCATGCCCCGCACCACCGGCGGCAGAATGCGCCAATAGAACAACAGCGTCGTCAGCACGCTCATGATGAGCACAATCGGCAGCGCCTGAAAGGCGAGAATGAATTCCGTGCCGGGGGCTTTGACATCGAACGGCAGCGCTCCGCCGCCGAGATAGCCGAATACAAACGAAGTGCCCGCGCGCGAGGCCGAAGAAATGGTTCCGACCGCATCGTTAATGACGCCGAAGGCGCGGGCGACCACCTTCACTTTGATCAGAACGAGCGCGGTCACCAGCGTGACCATAACTCCGATCACCGTCTGCCGTAATGACACTGACCTACGGTTCTCGCCAACAGCCCACGCGATCGCGAGCAACGCGAACACGCCGAATGCCGACTGCAATTGAAGCATGATTCCCCCGAGGCCAGACGAGGCCCCGACGCATTATGGAGCGAGCGCTGCGGTCGACGCAATCCGGTTCGGGCGAGAAGCCCTGAATGTCGGCTCGCTTCAACCGCGTCCGACGAATGGCATCTTCGTAGCCATCACCGTCATGAACAGTACGTTGGCATCGAGCGGAAGTGTCGCCATGTAGGCGACCGCGTCGCCGACCGCTTTGGCGTCCATGCGCGGTTCGGGTATTTTGCGGCCATCCGGCTGCAGCACCCCATCTACCATGCGATCGGTCATCGGGGTCGCCGCGTTGCCGATATCGATCTGTCCGACGGCGATGTCGTAACCACGGCCATCGAGATTGGTGGCCTTGGTCAGCCCGGTGATGGCGTGCTTGGTCGACGTGTACGCCGACGAGAACGGCCGTGGCGCGTGCGCGGAGATAGAGCCGTTATTGATGATGCGGCCGCCGCGAGGGGTCTGGTCCTTCATGATGCGGAAGGCGTGCTGCGTGCACAAAAATGGCGCGGTGAGATTGGTCGAGACCACCGCCTGCCATTGCGCGAGACTCAAATCCTCGAACGGGACCGGTGGCGCACCCATGCCGGCATTGTTGAAGAGCACATCAAGCCGGCCATAGGCTTCCATGACCTTCGCGAACAGCGCGGCGATAGAGCCGGGATCGGTCATGTCGGCGGACACGGGAAGACTCTTGCCGACATTGTCGCCGAGCTTCTGCGTCTCCTGCAGCTTTTCGAGCCGCCTTCCAGCCAGCACCACCGTGAAACCGGCCTTCATCAGCGCCAGTGACGCCGCGCGGCCTACTCCGGTGCCTGCGCCGGTGACGACGGCGATCTTGTTTGCTGCCTCGGTCATGTTTCCTGCCTTTTTGTTTTGGTTATGTTTCGGACTTGTAGGGCGGTCGTGGAATATTCTGGTGCGCCGCGCGCAGCGCCGCAGACCAGCGCGAACGCAGATCGTGAAAATAAGGTTCGCCCGCCTCAATGCGGTGGTTGAGATCGGCATCGCAGACATCTGTCCTCACGACCAGCACGTCGATCGGCAGACCGACTCCCAAGTTGGAACGCATTGTCGAATCCATCGAGATCAGGCCGGTCTTGAGCGCATCGTACAGTTCGACATCGTAGTGCATCGCACGATCAAGCACTGGTTTTCCGTATTTGTGCTCGCCGATCTGCAGATATGGCGTGTCGGTGGTGCATTCGATGAAATTGCCGGCCGGGTACACCATGAACAGCCGCATCCGCGAGCCCTTGATTTGACCGCCGAACAAAAACGACACATCGAAACTGATGTCTTCGGATTTAAGCGCGATACCCTCGGTGGAGTGGACCGAGCGGATCGCCCGGCCGATACGTTGCGCAGCCTGAAACATGGTCGGTGCATTGAGCAATGTTTCGATGTGGCCGGTGTCGGGATCTTCGAGGCCTTCGGTCAGGGTCGAAAGCACCGATTGGCTGATCGCCAGGTTGCCGGCGCTCGCGATCGCCATGATGCGCTCACCGGGCTTGGTGAAGACATGAAGCTTGCGAAAAGTCGAAACGTTGTCGAGCCCGGCATTGGTCCTTGTATCCGCGATCATGACCAGACCGTCTCGCACCAAAATCCCGCAACAATAGGTCATTCCCGGCCCCAGACGCGTACATCGCGTTGGATTACTAGCCAATTTCGCAGATGGCTCCAACCCCCACTTCGGCAATTGTGCTGTCGGTCGTCCGTGAGTTCGCGTGGTGTTTCGGATAGCGAATGTGAGGCGTGAGGCCGCACTGCATCCGATACGTTTCAGGCGATTTCGCGCGCATCGCGGCCTCGATACAGCATCAGCATCAACGGCGCGAGCCGCCGCAGCACTCCGTGCGCCGGTATCGGCGCGGGCTCGGAGAACGGCAGCGCGAGCTCGACTTCCGGCACACCACGCACAGCCTTGGACAACTCTTTTCCGAGCGCGATCGAAAGCGCGACCGCGCGGCCGTTGCAGCCGGTCCAGCCGTAGGCGTCGGGCCCGAAGCGATGAATGCGAGGGAGAAAGTCGGTGGTCATTCCGACATACCCATTCCAGACGAACTCGAATTCGACGGGACCGATCTGCGGCCACAAGCGCTGGAGCCGCTCGGCCACCATCAGCTTCAGTTGCTCAGGCCTGTTGCCGATCACGGCTCCGCCCGTCACGAGACGATTTCGGGCGTCATAACGTGCAAAATAAAGCTCGCCGTGCGTATCGGACATCGCCTGCCGGCCGGGAATAATGGTCTTGCACGCTGTATCCGAGAGCCATCGCGTCGCCATTTGCCACGACGACACCGGTATGACTTCCT
>NZ_DATEPI010000307.1:0-12092 GCF_035273305.1 Bradyrhizobium sp.
CTGGCGGGCGATCCGGCTTGGGCTGGACCGGCCCGGCCTGCTGCGCGGCCAGATCCGCGCGTTGCTGCGGGCGGGCGGCGGCCGCGCCTTGCGGATCATGTTCCCGATGATCACCGAAGTTGCTGAATTCGACGCCGCCAAGGCCATGGTCGAACGCGAACTGACTTATCTGCGCCAGCACGGCCATGCGCTGCCGGAGCGCATAGACGTCGGCACCATGGTTGAAGTGCCGGCGCTACTGTACCAGCTCGACGAGCTCCTCAGGAAAGTCGATTTCGTATCGGTCGGCTCCAACGACCTGTTTCAGTTCCTGTTCGCGGTCGATCGTGGCAACGCCAAAGTCTCCGAGCGATTCGACACGATCTCGGCGCCGATCCTGAGGGCTTTGCGCGACGTCGTTCGCAAGGCCGATGCCGCGAACAAATCCGCCTGCCTCTGCGGCGAGATGGCATCGAAACCGATCGGCGCGCTGGCGCTGATCGCGCTGGGTTATCGTTCGCTGTCGCTGTCAGCAACGGCACATGGTCCGGTCAAAGCCATGATACTTGAGCTTAATGCCAGGAAGGCCCAGTCGATGATGGCGCCGCTGCTCGAGGCCCCAGCTGGCAGCGTATCGATCCGGCAAAAGCTGACGGAATTCGCTGAAGCCGAGGGGCTGTCGTTGTAGTGGGCTCTGGGTCCGTACGACGCCTTTCAACTTGAGACATGACCATGTCGATGCTGCCTGAAGCCAAACTCGATGTTCTGCTGGCGCACCACGCTTCGCTGGAGGCGGAGTTGCTCGGACAGATAAGCTCTGAATCGTATGTGCGGATCACGCGAGAACTGGCCGAGCTCAATCCGTTGATCGAAGCCGTGAAGGCCTACCGCGCGGCCATCAAGGAGATGAACGATATTGACGCGCTGATCGTCGATCCCTCCACCGATCCCGAGATGCGCGCGATGGCGGAGGCCGAGCGTGAAACGCTGGCCTCGCGCAGCGTCGAATTGGCTCAGCAGATTCGCGTGGCGCTCCTGCCCAAGGATGCGATGGACGACCGAAATGTGGTTCTGGAAATCCGCGACGGCACCGGCGGCGACGAGGCCGCGCTGTTTGCCGGTGACCTGTTCCGCATGTACGAGCGCTTCGCGGCATTGCAGGGCTGGAAAGTGGAGGTGATCTCGGCAAGCGAGGGCACCATGGGCGGCTTCAAGGAAATCATTGCCGAAGTGAAGGGCCGCGGCGCCTTCGCCAAACTGAAATTCGAATCCGGTGTGCATCGTGTGCAACGCGTGCCCGACACGGAAACGCAAGGCCGTATTCATACATCGGCGGCGACAGTTGCTGTTCTGCCGGAGGTCGAAGAGGTCGACGTCGATATCAAGCAGGACGACTTGCGGATCGAGACGATGCGCTCGCAGGGCGCCGGCGGCCAACACGTCAATAAAACTGAGTCAGCTATTCGTATCACGCACATTCCGAGTGGCATTGTGGTGAACATGCAGGACAGCCGGTCACAGCATAAAAATCGCGCGTCGGCGATGAACATCCTGCGCTCCCGCATCTACGATGCCGAGCGGCAACGGATCGACGCCGCTCGCTCGGCGGACCGCCGCGAGAAGGTCGGGTCCGGCGATCGCTCTGAGCGAATCCGCACCTATAATTTTCCGCAAGGCCGAGTGACCGATCACCGCATCAACCTCACGCTTTACAAACTGCCGCAGGTCATGGCCGGCGAAGCTTTGGGGGAATTGGTTGACGCCTTGACGACAGAGCATCAGGCCGCGCAGCTAGCCGCCCAAGGCGCCGCGGCGTGAGCTGCGGGAGCGATGGCATCGCCGGAAAGACGGTCGAGGCTGCACGGCGTGCACTGGCCACACGATTTCGGGAACGCGCGATCGAATCCGCCGAGCTCGATGCCCGGACGTTGGTCGGGGCTGTGCTTGGCCTTGATCTCACGCAACTCATCGCGGCAGCGGGCCGGCTCCTTACAGCGGATGAATCGTTGCGCATCGAGGATTTCGCGCGACGTCGTTGTCGCGGCGAACCGATCGCGAGGATTATCGGAACCAAGGAATTCTGGGGACTGCCGTTGCGGCTCTCCGCAGCGACACTGGTGCCGAGGGCCGACACTGAGACAGTAGTCGAACTGGCGCTTGAAATGCTGCGCGCGGACACGCGTCCGAATCGAGGTTTGCGGATCGCCGATATCGGCACCGGTTCGGGCGCGATTCTGCTGGCCCTGCTTTCGGAACTGCCTCATGCCCACGGGATAGGCACCGATATCAGCGAGGCTGCGTTGCGAACGGCGCGGAGCAACGCCGCCGATCTGGGCCTCGCCAACCGCGCCGGTTTCGTCGCCTGTTACTACCTCGCAGCATTGTCCAAGAGTTTCGACCTGATTGTGTCTAACCCGCCGTACATTCGGTCGGCGGAGATCGCTGAACTCGCAACCGAGGTGCGCGATCACGACCCGTTGAATGCGCTGGACGGCGGCGCCGATGGGCTCGATGCCTATCGCGCGGTCATTCCGCAGTCGATGGCGCTGCTGGCGAACGGAGGCGCACTCGTGGTGGAAGTCGGGCACACCCAAAGCGAGCACGTTGGCCGAATAATGACGGCGGCAGGGTTAACGCCGGAGGCGCCGGGTAAACGCGATCTGGCTGGCATCGAGCGGGCGGTTGCGGGTCGAAAATTGCCCCCATAAAAGCCAGATTGGAAAGCGAAAAAGCACTTGGAATATTCCCCCGGAGCGATTACGTTCAGTTACAACATCGGTCCAGGGTTGCTGGCCCCGTAGATGCTGCGGGTGAAGGCCAGGGTTCTCAAAGCGAGAGCCCGCCCCGAGTGAAAGGTTCCAAAACGCAGGTCCATTCGAGCGCGATGGCTTTAGAGAGCTGCGCCGGTTCTGACCGCAGAGCGAACGAAAGCCTGATATTGCGCTTGAAAAATCACGCGAGAAACCTGTGCTTGATTTGGCAGGCGGAATGAATTGATGCAGCAGCGGCTTCCGCTGGACTGTAGGGGGGCGCGTCTATCTTGATCGCGACTTACGGCAATCTGTGCGGAATTGCGCTGCACTCGAATCCAACGCGTATGAAACGTACCGCTCCAACCGACTACCACGACCAAGTTCGATCGATAACAAACCTAGGCTGGTAACTTCAGGGCTGAGATAAAGGTAGGACATGAGAAACGGTCAAAACAACAAGCGGATGCGCAACCGCAATAACAACAACAGGAACGATGGCAACCGGCGCGGCCAGAACCCGATGACACGGGTGTTCGAGTCCAATGGTCCGGACATCAAGATCCGCGGTACCGCCTCCCACGTGGCCGAGAAATACGTTCAGCTCGCACGCGACGCGCGGTCTTCCGGCGATCCTGTCGCCGCCGAAAATTATTACCAGCATGCCGAACATTATTTTCGCCTGATCGCCGCGGCACAGGAACAATTCCGGCAGAACCAGCCGCAGCCGCGCACCGAAAACGAGACGGCCGCCGAGGACGGCGAAGACGAGGGCGAGAGCTTTTCACATTTCGGCCAGGAGCCGGGCTTTGTTCCGGTGCAACCGCAGCCATTCGTCCCGCGCGACAACCGCGACAACAATGCACGCGATCACCAGCGCGAGGGACAGCCATACCAGCAGCGCGACCAGCACCAGCCTCGCGAACATGGCGGCCATCGCGAACACCGCGGGCAGCCGTATCAGCCCCAGTCACAGCCGCAGCCCGCAACGCCAGATGGTGGCAACGTCGACCGGCTGCCTTCGTTTATCACTGGGCCGCAACCTCAAATCAGCGGCAACCAGGGCGGCTTCGAGGGCGGGGGTGGCGATCGCGAGCGCTTTCCGCGACGGCGCCGTCGCCCGCATGGCCCGCGCCCGGAGGGCATGGCTGCGCCCGCAGGTCCCACCGACGATTTCAATCCCGGAAACGAGTAAGCGAGACGGCGTTCTCTGCTGACCTGTTGCGACGTCGTGGCCTTCACGAGTGTGGTTGGCTTATTCTTCTGACGCGTTTTCTTCACGCGTCACGCGAATCCGCGCCACTTCGCTCGAAAACGCTCTACACGTCACCGCCTTGCTGCAGCGATGAGGGCACCAGAACCGGTTCGAGCGCTGGAATCAGCCGCGTGCGCTCGCGATGTGCGGGGATGGCGCGGTAAACCTGCTTGGTCGCTTCGACAATATGAACTCCGGCGAACGGCAGCGAGAGAGCCGCGCCGACCCGTTCCCAGGCAACTGCAGAGCGCAGGAACCAGCCACCCGCAACCGGAGGCATGAAGAGCGCCTCTCCCCAGGCGGTCGGCGTGAACCAGGTCTGGCGCAGCAGTTGCGTGATCTGCGAGCGCGAATAGGGTCGGCCATGACCGAACGGGGTGTTGTCGGTACGCGTCCAAACACCGCGCCGATTTGGAATCACCGCCATCATGCGGCCAGACGGCGCCAGCACCCGCCATACTTCGCGCAGCAGGCCTTCCGGGTCATCGCACATTTCAAGGGCATGAACCAGCAGGATGCGGTCCACGGCCGCGTCCGGCAGCGGCAACGAGAACTCGTCTACCAAAGCTGCCAGCGTTGGCCGCGCCGTCGGCCATTTCAGCACTCCCTGCGCCGCCGGCATGAAGGCGATACAGCGTTCGGAGTCTTCGCGAAACAGGCCGAGATAGGGCGTGGGGTAACCGAGGCCGAGCACGCGCTGACCCTGCGCGTCCGGCCATCGCGCATGGATGCCCCGATTGATCAGCCGCCGCGCGACGATGCCGAGGCGCTGCGAATAGAAATCGCGTAGATCGATCACGTCGATAGTCATAAGCCAATGTAACACGTCGAGGCTGCTCAGGGGTCCCCGGAATATTGCATTGCCGCCGGACCGTTAACGCCATATTTCATGCTATGCGGAGTGGTGTCGCCTCCGCTTTGTCTGGATCATGGAGATGTCATGGCCGCCGAGATTCGACTGTTTCCCTGTCTGACCGACAATTTCGGCTATCTGATCCACAACCCGGCGACCAAGGCGACCGCCTCGATCGACGCGCCGGAGGCGGGGCCGATCGTCAAGGCACTCGAGCACGAAGGCTGGAGGCTCACCGATATTCTCATCACACACCATCATGGCGATCACGTCGGCGGCGTCGCCGAGTTAAAGCAGAAATATGGAGCGCGTGTCGTTGCTCCTCATGACAAGACAACCAAGATCGCAAATGTCGATCACCGCGTAAGCCAGGGCGATGTCGTGAAAGTCGGCGGCCTGTTGGCGCGGGTGCTGGAGACGCCCGGCCATACTCTCGACCATGTCAGTTATGTGTTCGATCTCGAGAAAGCGCTGTTTGCCGCCGATACCCTATTCTCGATCGGCTGCGGGCGGGTTTTCGAAGGTACCTATCCCATGATGTGGGATTCACTTCTCAAGCTGCGCGCCCTGCCGGACGATTTCAAACTCTATTGTGGGCATGAATACACTGCCGCCAACGTCAAGTTCGCGCTGACTGTCGAACCGGACAACGCCGCGCTGAAAGCGCGCGCCGAGGAAGTCGCGCGGCTGCGGGCGGCCAACAGGCCGACGGTACCGACGCTGCTGGGCGAGGAAAAGAAGGCCAATGTGTTCTTGCGCGCCGATGAGCCCTCAGTCGCGGCCGGCGTTCGGATGAAGGGCAGGAGCGCCGCTGAGGTGTTCGGCGAACTGCGCGAACGCAAGAACAAATCCTGACGGCCGGTGATTGAGCCGCTTTCGGGCTCCGATATCCACCGCCACGACTGCACGCTTCCGAGCTAAGCCAAGCTCGACTAACGTCACTTCATTATATCCTTTGCCGCGATCAAACCGCCGCCAGCAATCAACACCGCCGCGACCGCAATGTTGACGCTCGGCTGCGCAAAGCCCGCCAAAATCAGAAATGCGGTCGAGAGCAGTGGCGTTGCGTAGGATGCCGCCCCGAGTACACGGATGTCGCCGCGCTTCATCCCGATATCCCAGGCGTAAAATGCGGCCCCAACCGGGCCCACGCCGAGCGCCGCGATAGCGAGCCATTGACCGATTGTGTCCGGCCACACCGTGACCTCCACCAGCCCATGCACGAGGGCGGAAAGCACTGCGGTGCCCAGGCAAAAACCCGCGACCACATCCGTTGGCACCGATTTAAGCTTGCGCGACATCACCGAGTATGCCGCCCACACAAAGGCGGCCACGAACGCCGCGATCAGGCCGGGCCCATGGCCGGCTCCAAATTCGCTGCTGCCGCTGCCGAGAAGCAGGATCACCGTGCCCGCAAACCCAAGCAGCGCCCCCACGATGTGATGGAACGCCAGCCGCTCGCCCGGCAACAGCGATGAGAACAGTACGATCAACAGTGGCCAGAGATAATTCAGCAAACCTGCTTCTGCCGGTGGCGCGAAGCGCAGCGCCAAAAAATAAAGCGCGTGATAGCCGAACAGACCACCAATGCCGACGAGCCACGCGAGCGGCGATTGCCGCAATGCTCGGGTCGCATTCGGCCGGCCGATCCAGGTCAGGAAACCGACCAGCGCGCCAACCGCGAACGTCATCGCCGCGAGCTGAAACGCCGGCACGCTTCCGCTCGCGACCGTAAGCGCCGCCAGAAGCGACCACATCAGGATGGCGGTCAGCCCTAGCAGCGTGGCGGCACGCGGCGTCATCGAATGAGGCAATGGCGGAAATCTTTATTTCATGGCCGGGCTCGTCCGAGCCCGTACCAGCCATGCAACGTGTACGGCTTGCTTGTAAAGATGCGAACGCTCGCCAATCGCTGTCGAGAATAGCCACCGCAAGGCCAGCGCCGCTATCACGCCATGTACTGCCCGCCGTTGATCGAGAGCGTCGAGCCGGTGATGGCGCCGGCGTCGTCGGCGGCGAGAAACACCACGGCGCGCGCGATTTCGTCGGGCTCGCCGAGACGATTGACCGGAATTAACGGAAGGATGCTCTTCTCCAGCACCTCCTTCGGCACCGCCTGCACCATTTCGGTGTTGATATAGCCGGGGCAGATCGCGTTGACGGTGATGCCGCCCTTTGCGTTCTCCAAGGCCAAGGCCTTGGTGAAACCGATGTCGCCGGCCTTCGCGGCCGAATAATTCACCTGGCCAAACTGACCCTTCTGGCCGTTGATCGACGAGATGTTGATGACGCGACCGAATTTGCGCGAGCGCATGCCCTCGATCACTTGACGCGTCATGTTGAACAGCGAACCAAGATTGGTATTGATGACGGCGTTCCATTGATCCAGCGTCATCTTGTGGAACGCGCCGTCGCGGGTGATGCCCGCGTTGTTGACGAGCACGTCGATCGGACCTAGGTCGGCTTCCACTTTCTTGATTCCTTCGGCGCAGGAATCGAACGAACTGACATCCCATTTGTAAACGGGAATACCGGTGTCGGCTTTGAACTTTTCGGCAGCGGCGTCGTTGCCGGCATAAGTAGCGGCGACCTTGTAGCCGGCAGCCTTCAGCGCCTTGCTGATTGACGCGCCGATGCCCCGCGTTCCTCCAGATACCAACGCAACACGTGCCATGTCCGTTTCCTTCCCTAGGTTCTTCCTGAGCTACGCTTTCTACCAACTTGAAACTAAGCGGGCTGTTTGACCGACATCAACAATAAAGTGCGCGACGCAAACTCGATCGCAAAATGATTCTCGGCTTTGCGCCGTGCGGCCCTCCGGGAAATGAAAGCGGCGCATGATCTCATCGAATCATGCGCCGCTCGGCTGATCGATATGATTACGGTGCGGTTGCGAGCTGATTCTTTCATCACCCCGCATCCGCCGCCTTTTGTTTAATCGCGTGCGATGCACATCGCGATCCCCATGCCGCCGCCGATGCACAGCGTTGCAAGACCCTTCTTGGCGTCGCGCTTCTGCATTTCATGCAGCAGCGTCACCAGCACGCGCGCGCCGGAGGCGCCGACGGGATGGCCGATCGCTATCGCGCCACCATTGACGTTGACCTTGGAAGTATCCCAGCCGAGGTCCTTGTTGACCGCGCAGGCCTGCGCCGCGAACGCTTCGTTAGCCTCGATCAGATCGAGATCGCCGACATTCCAGCCGGCCTTCTTGAGCGCGGCGCGTGACGCCGGGATCGGGCCGGTGCCCATGATCTTCGGATCGACGCCGGCTTGGCCCCATGACACGATGCGGCCGAGAATCTTCTTGCCTTCCTTGGCCGCCTGCTTCGCCGTCATCAACACCACCGCGGCCGCACCGTCATTGATGCCCGACGCACTCCCGGCAGTCACCGTGCCGTCCTTCTCGAACGCCGGTCTGAGTTTTGCCATCGCATCCAGGGTCGCACCGTGCCGCGGATATTCATCGTCGCTGACGACGACGTCGCCCTTGCGGGTCTTGATGGTCACCGGAACGATTTCATCTTTGAACCTGCCCGCCTTCTGCGCAGCTTCGGCCTTGTTCTGAGAGCCGACGGCGAACTCATCCTGCTGCGAGCGCGTGATCTGGTATTGCCGGGCGACGTTCTCGGCGGTGTTGCCCATGTGGTAGCCATTGAACGCGTCCCACAGACCGTCTTTGATCATGGTGTCGACCAGTTCGACGCCGCCCATCTTGACGCCGCCGCGCAGATACTGCGCGTGAGGGGCCATGCTCATCGACTCCTGGCCGCCTGCCACCACGATGTCTGAATCACCGTTGAGGAGCGCCTGGTAACCCAGCGCCACCGTCCGCAGCCCCGAGCCGCATAGCTGATTGACACCCCAGGCCGGACTTTCCACCGGAATGCCGGCCGCGATCGAGGCCTGGCGCGCCGGGTTCTGGCCCTGCGCCGCGGTCAGGATCTGTCCCATGATCACCTCGGAGACGCGGTTCGGCTCGATGCCAGCCCGCTCCAGCGCGGCCTTGATGGCGATGGCGCCGAGATCGTGCGCGGGCGTAGTGGCAAACGCACCATTGAAGCTTCCGACCGGGGTGCGGGCGGCGCTGACGATGACGACATCGTCTGACATGTATTATCTCCTGGGCTTGAGGATCATTGGACGGCGGACGCCGGATTGGCAGGCCAGTCTCTCCTCCTTATCCTGTTAACGACACCGGGGCATGTCAATTGGCTATCGCGCGAAAGTTAGCTCGCGACGCGTTCAAAATGGCGTCGTTGGCGCGACCCCACGCACCTTCCATTTTTTAGAATTAACCGTGCGCACAAAACGGTAGCCGAACCCTATTGAAAATGCTTACTTTGTTGCGTTGCATTGCTGTCAGCCCTTCGGCGAAACCGTCGGGTTCCTCTCCTCGGTGTGTATGTGTGAGCCCATGGCGAAATCTGACCAACCCACCACCATAAAGAAATACGCGAACCGACGGCTCTATAATACCGGCACCAGCACCTATGTGACGCTCGAGGACCTCGCGGCCATGGTGAAAGAGGGTGAGGACTTCCTCGTCTATGATGCAAAAACGGGTGATGACATCACCCGCTCGGTGCTGGCTCAAATTATCTTCGAACAGGAAAACAAGGCGGGTCAGAACCTGCTGCCGACGACCTTCCTACGACAGCTGATCAGGTTCTACGGCGACAGCATGCAAATGGTGGTGCCGAAATATCTCGAGCAGGCGATCGATACGTTGACGCGCGAGCAGGAGAAATTCCGCAAGCAGCTCACCAACACCTTCAGCGGCACTCCGTTCGCCCCGCTGGAAGAACACGTCCGTCGTAACATGGAATTGTTTCAGCAGACGTTCTCGATGTTCAAGCCATTCGCACCACCGCGCGGCGGAGCCCCTTCCATCGAGCCGGAAAACGGAGGTGAGCCGCCGCCCGAAGCCGACAATATCGAGGATCTTCGTCGGCAGATGAAAGATATGCAGGAGCGGCTCGAGCGGATGTCGAAGGAGCCGAAGAAGGACGAGTAGCTGCTGACTCGTCCGCGCGCCGAGAGAGATTCACCGCGATCAGTTCTAGCTCGCCGCTGGCAAAGCCATTTCTGCCGCGATGTCCCATTGCCGCTTCGACGAGGCGAGCCCGATCAGCCTTCCCTGAATATAGTCGCAGCCCCAGTCACGCAACATGATCGCGGCGTGCTCATCCTGAACCCATTCCGCCACAGTCTTGATTTGCAGGCGTCGCGCCAGATCGATCAGCGTTTGCACAAAGGCGCGATCGTCCGCCGAACGCGCGATGTTCTGCACGAATGCGCCATCGATCTTGACGATGTCGACCCCAAGTTTGCGCAAATTGCGGAACGAGGTGTAACCGGCGCCGAAATCGTCGATTGCGATGCGGCTGCCGAAATTCTTCAGCCGCGTCACGAATCGGCGTAAATCGTCGAGATCGTGAATCGCGATCGTCTCCGTGATTTCGATAATCAGCCGTTCGGCGATCCCGCCGTGAGCGCGCATCAGGGATTCAATGGACGCCCACCATTCCGGGTCCATCGTGGTCTCCGGCGAGATATTCAGGCTGAGCTGCACGTTCGGGGACGCGGCGAGTTGCTCCACCACGAGTTCGAGCACGCGGTGATCGACGAGGCGAATAAGCCCCAGCCTCTCCGCCACCGGCACGATATCAGGCGCCAGCAGGATTTGACCGTCATCCTGCTCCATGCGTATCAGGCATTCATGGAAAGCCAGCTTTCGAGAGTTCGCCTCCACGACCGGCTCAAATGCCATTGCGATCCGGCGCTCATTGAGCGCGGTGACGATCTCATCGGTGACGCGGATGTTGACGCGGCGCTGGGCGTCGCGCTCGATATTCGGCCGCCAGACCGCAAACGACCCGGAACGGCGCCGTTTTGCCAGGTCGAGCGTTTCGTGGGCGCGGTTGATCGCCTCGCCGATGTTTCGCGCATGGCGCGGAACGGTGATGGCGCCGATCGACGCCGTCACCGAGACCGGTCCCGATTCGGTTGGCACCACCTCGTGGCGAATGCCGGTGAGAAAGCGCTCGGCGGCAACATGCATGTCGTCGACGCTGCAGTTCTTCAGGATGAGGCCGAATTTGTTACCGGAGAACCGGCCGAGTATGTCGCCGCCGCGCAACCGCGTGCGGATGCGTTTGCCGATTTCCGAAATTACGGCATCCGCGACATCGAATCCGAACGCATCGTTAATGCGAGCTAGGTGATCGATCCCTATCAACATGAAGGCACAGGACGTGCGGAACCGCGCGGCCTCCTCGATCGCCTCGGCCAATGAGGCGACCAGATACGTGCGATTGAGTTCGCCGGTCAGCGGATCGTGCCGTGACAGCTTCAGCAACTGCTCTTCGCGGGCGTGGCGCTCGTTGTTGACGCGGACGATGCCCTGGGCGCGCGCCGGCCTGCCGTTGGGACCTGCGAACCAGCACCCGGTCTCTTCGATCCAGAGAAGTGGCTCTGATGTCGAGGTCCTCACACCGTATTCGATGCGGTAGGGAGCGGCCTTTCCGCTTTGAGCCGGCGGCGAAGACGCCAATGCCTCGGAGCGGATCGTACGTGTCGGCTCGATCAGTTTCGAAAATTGAGCGCCAGTCGCGAGGAGCCCCGGCGGGATATCTGAAAACACCGCGCCGGCATGCTCGGTCCATGTGATCGCGTCAGTCGCGATATCCCAAATGAACGCGGCCTGCCCCAGCGACGCCAGAATGCTTGATGTTTTCGGAAGAGCGGATGTCACGATCGCCTCGTTTCAGGACAGTGCCGGCCCGATTCCATTTCTTAAACGTACTGCCTCTCCGTCGGCGACTGTACTTCAACTTGCTAAATAATCCGCAAACCCCGCCATAACGACGCCGGCGACGCCGTCGCGCAGGACGGCACGGCCCTTGCGAGGTTGAGATCGAGCGCGGGCGCAGAGTCCCGAAATGTGACAGGTAAAGTGGATTCGATTTTGGACCCGATGAGCGATCAACCAGAGCGGACTTCAGATGCGAGCGCGGGCGCCACAGAGACGCCGGCCTGTGTCGCCCTGGTGCCTGTCACAGGTGATCGGTCCCGGATCCCGGCCCAGCGGCTATCGCGGGCTGATTTCATCGCGCAACTGATCGCGACAGCCGAGCATGTCCCGCAGACGCGCGGACTGCGACGGGCTACGTCGGCCGACGCAAAGGCCGCCTATGGAGCGTCGTGGCAGCAATCCGGCATCCAGCGTGCCGGAATCCGGACTCGTCAGACC
>NZ_DATEPI010000308.1:0-27316 GCF_035273305.1 Bradyrhizobium sp.
CAGAGAGGGTGGCGAGAAGCGGCCGGGTCGCGCAGCGCATAGAAAGGCGGCGAGATACATTGGTTGCGGAATAAACCCCCACCCGTCACATCGTTCGCGCCGCTCACGATGTGCCACCCTCCCCACAAGTCGGAGGAATGACGACGAAGGGGGGCGATCACCACATCGGCCCAAGAAAAAAGCGGCGCCCGAAAGCGCCGCTTCAGAAGCCAAATCAGCCACCGGATTACGCCGCTTCGGCAGCGGCCTTTTCCTGCACCGGGCCTGAATCGAGTCCCTTGGCATCGACATCCCGATCGACGAACTCGATGACCGCCATCGGCGCGTTGTCACCGTAGCGGAAGCCTGCCTTGATGATGCGGGTATAGCCGCCCTGCCGGTCTTTGTAACGGGTGGCGAGAACATCGAACAGTTTTTTGGTCTGATCGAGGTCGCGCATCTCGCTGATTGCCTGTCGACGCATTGCGAGACCGCCTTTTTTGCCGAGCGTCACCAGCTTCTCGACGATCGGGCGCAATTCCTTGGCCTTCGGCAAGGTGGTGATGATCTGCTCATGCTTGATCAGCGCCGCGCACATGTTGGCAAACATGGCGCGCCGATGCTCGGCGGTGCGATTGAGCTTGCGATGGACCTTGCCGTGACGCATGGCGTCTTCTCCTGCTGCCGCGTGTGGCGGCCTTCAAACTCAATAATGATCTTCGAAGCGCTTGGCCAACTCGTCGATGTTCTCCGGCGGCCAGCCCGGCACTTCCATTCCGAGGTGCAGGCCCATCTGTGCCAACACTTCCTTGATCTCGTTCAGCGACTTGCGGCCGAAGTTCGGGGTGCGAAGCATTTCCGCTTCCGACTTCTGCACGAGATCGCCGATATAGACGATGTTGTCGTTCTTCAGGCAGTTGGCCGAGCGCACCGACAGCTCGAGCTCGTCCACCTTCTTGAGGAAAGCCGGGTTGAACGCGAGATCCGGAATGATCTCCTGCGCGACTTCCTTGCGCGGCTCTTCGAAGTTCACGAAGACGTTGAGCTGATCCTGCAGGATGCGCGCAGCATAGGCCACCGCGTCATCCGGGCTGATCGCCCCGTTGGTCTCGATTGTCATGGTCAGCTTGTCGTAATCGAGGATCTGGCCCTCGCGGGTGTTCTCGACCTTGTAGGAAACCTTGCGAACTGGCGAGAACAGGCTGTCCACCGGGATCAGACCGATTGGCGCATCCTCCGGACGATTGCGCTCCGCGGCGACGTAACCCTTGCCGGCCGCGACCGTGAATTCCATGCGGATTTCCGCTCCCTCATCGAGGGTGCAGATTTGCAGTTCCGGATTGAGCACGACGACATCCCCGACAGTCTGAATGTCGCCAGCGGTAACGACGCCCGGACCCTGCTTCTTGACGACCATGCGCTTGGGGCCCTCGCCCTGCATCTTGATCGAGATGTCCTTGATGTTCAGCACGATATCGGTGACGTCCTCGCGAACGCCCGCGATCGACGAGAACTCGTGCAGAACGCCGTCGATGTGCACCGACTGCACCGCCGCCCCTTGCAAGGAGGACAGCAGAATGCGCCGCAACGCGTTGCCGAGCGTCTGACCGAAGCCGCGCTCGAGCGGCTCGGCGACCAAGGTCGCGACACGGTTCGGATCGGTACCCGGGCTTACCTGAAGCTTGTTCGGGCGGATAAGTTCTTGCCAATTTTTCTGAATCGTCACTGTTTCACCCATGCGGCCAGTCAATTTGCCAACTGAATTACTGGCGTTGGAGATCGCGGATCACTCCGCGGCTTGCAAATTATTCAAACGCTCGCAAGCGGCAGCGCCGCCCGCGGTCGATGCCTCAAACCCGCCGGCGCTTGCGCGGACGGCAACCATTGTGCGGGATCGTCGTCACGTCGCGGATCGATGTGACGGTGAAGCCCGCAGCCTGCAGCGCACGAAGCGCCGACTCACGCCCCGAACCGGGACCAGCAACTTCAACCTCGAGCGTGCGCATCCCATGTTCCTGCGCCTTCTTCGAGACGTCTTCGGCCGCGACCTGTGCGGCATACGGGGTCGACTTGCGCGAGCCCTTGAACCCCATCGTTCCGGCCGACGACCAGGCGATGGTGTTGCCCTGCGCGTCGGTAATGGTGATGGTGGTGTTGTTAAACGACGAATTCACGTGCGCCACGCCCGATGCAATGTTCTTGCGCTCACGGCGGCGTACGCGGGTGGCTTCCTTGCCCATTCCAGAACCTTTCTCCACGATCTCAACGCCGCCGTAGTGCCAGCGGCTACACCAGCGATCATGATCCGATTAGCGGGACCATGATCTCATCTCTTTGTTTGAGCGCGATCCGTTCGGAACACCGGTTTCCACGTTTCCGGATCATGCTTTGTTAGCGAGTAGTGACCGGCAGCAGCGAGCAACTATTCGCTACGACCTGTTTGTTATCCGCTGCTTACTTCTTCTTGCCCGCAATCGATTTGGCGGGGCCCTTGCGCGTGCGCGCATTGGTGTGGGTACGCTGCCCACGCACCGGCAATCCGCGACGATGACGCAGGCCGCGGTAGCAGCCCAGATCCATCAGACGCTTGATGTTCATGCCGGTCTCGCGACGCAGGTCGCCTTCGACCATGTAGTCGCGATCGATGACTTCACGGATCTGCAGCACTTCCTGGTCGCTGAGTTGCGACACCCGGCGATCCAAGGGAATCTTGACTTTGTCCAGGATCTCGGCCGCGTTCTTTTGGCCGATCCCATGGATGTATTGGAGCGCAATCAGAACGCGTTTGTTGGTCGGAATATTCACGCCGGCAATACGGGCCACGGACTTCTCTCCTGTCGCCGGTCTTCGAACCGGCCATTTTCTAGCTATTTCGGGCAGGTGTCCGCAAACGCGAACACGACGCCCTTCCCCTTTTGTATTCGGGGCCCGGCATCGTTGATAACTATCCGACTTGGATACGGGCCTTATTAAAGGATTCCAATTGGTTTCGTCAACCGCCGCTAAGCTTTAGCTCGCCTTTTCGTGAGCTTTTTGGCAGCTTTCTTCGGCCTCCCGGCCATCCGCGTCCGGGAACTCGCGATAACCTTTCGTGCCGCCTTTTTCGTTACGCCTGAGGGTCGTTTTCCGGCCTTTCTGGCGCGCTGGGTGCTCTTGCCGGCAGGTTTAGCCTTCTTGACGGCGGACTTGCGAGCGGCCTTGCCAGCCTTTCTGGCAACGATGCCCTTCCCCGCTCCATTGCCAGCCCGCCGTGCCGCAGCCATTTTTTTGGCGGCTTTGGCTTCCGCGGCCCGTATGGCGGAAAGTATCCGGTCAATCTCCCGGGTGACGTGTTCGATGGTCATCATGCCGTCGACGGTGAGCAATTTGCGCCGCTCGGAATAATAGTGAACCAGCGGCTCGGTCAGCTCGCGATAGCTGGCCAGACGCTTCTTGAGTACTTCCTGGGTGTCGTCCGGGCGGACCTGCTCGCCGCGCGCACGCGTCTCCGCAGCCCGGGTTTCGACACGCTGCAGCAATGCGCTCTCGTTCACGCGAAGCTCGATCACGGCATCAAGCCGCATGCGCTTTTTCTTCAGGAGTTCATCCAGTGCTTCGGCCTGCGGCACCGTTCGGGGGAAGCCGTCGAGAATGAATCCCTTGGCCGCGTCCGGTTGGTCAAGCCGATCGGAAATAATTCCGATGACGATCTCGTCCGGCACCAAGCCGCCGCTGGCCATGATGTCCTGCGCCTGGACCCCCACCGGTGTCTGCGCCGCTACCGCCGCACGCAGCATCTCGCCCGTGGAGAGCTGGAGGATGCCGTAGCGCTGAACCAGCCGTTGCGCCTGGGTCCCCTTGCCTGACCCTGGCGGCCCGAGAAGTATCAGTCTCATCCTTTTCGCCCCCGGGCCTGTGAGCGGTGGCCCGCGCACCTAAATTAGAGAATTCAACAACAGCGCCTAACAACAACCTCGATGGCCAATCAGCCAGACATTGTTGGCAACACGCAAATCGACTATTCGGTCCTCAACGGCGACGCCCTCGCAACTTCGATTTCCTGATCAGCCCCTCATATTGGTGAGCCAGCAGGTAACCCTGGACCTGCGCCACAGTATCCATCGTCACGCTGACCACGATCAACAGCGACGTCCCGCCGAAATAAAACGGCACCGCGGCATATGAAATCAGGATTTCGGGAATCAGACAGACGATCGCCAGATAAACCGCACCCAACACAGTAATTCGAGACAACACGTAGTCGATATATTCGGCCGTACGTTCGCCGGGCCTGATACCCGGAATGAAGCCGCCGTGCTTCTTGAGATTGTCGGCAGTCTCGGTCGGGTTGAACACGATCGCCGTATAGAAGAACGCAAAGAATACGATCAGCGCGAGATACAGAGCCAAGAACAGCGGGCGGCCGTGACCGAGTTGGGTCGTAATCCACTGAAACCATTCCGGACCCTTGCCGGCGTTGAAATTCGCAACCGTGGTCGGCAACAGCAGCAGCGAAGAAGCGAAGATCGGCGGAATCACGCCGGAGGTGTTCAGCTTGAGCGGCAGATGCGAGGACTGTCCCTCGAACATCTTATTTCCGACCTGCCGTTTCGGATATTGAATCAACAGCCGGCGCTGCGCGCGCTCCATGAACACGATGAAGGCGATCACCGCGACCGCCATCACGATGACGACCAGGATAATGCCGGTCGACAGCGCGCCTTGTCGGCCGAGCTCCAGCATGTTCGCCAGCGCCGAAGGCAGTTCCGCAACGATGCCGGAAAGAATGATCAGCGAGATGCCGTTGCCGATGCCGCGCGAGGTGACCTGCTCGCCGAGCCACATCAGGAACATGGTGCCACCGGTCAGCGTCACCGTAGTCGAAAGGCGGAAGAACATGCCGGGATCGCTGACCACATTGCCGGCGCCCTCGAGCCCGACCGCAATTCCGTATGACTGGAACGCAGCGAGAATAACGGTGAGATAGCGGGTGTACTGGTTAAGCGTTTTGCGCCCGGCCTCGCCCTCTTTCTTCAGCGCCTCGAGTTGCGGCGAGACCGTCGTCAGGAGCTGAATGATGATGGAAGCCGAAATATACGGCATGATGTTAAGCGCAAAGATCGCCATGCGATGGATGCCGCCGCCGGCGAACATATTGAACATGCCGAGAATGCCGCCCGCCTGGCTGCGGAATACCTGCTCCCAGATGTTGGGATCAATGCCGGGCAGCGGAATGTAGGTGCCGAGCCGGTAAACAAGCAGCGCACCCAGTGTGAACCAGATGCGCTTCTTCAGTTCGTCCGCTTTTGCGAGCGCCGAGAAATTGAGATTTGCCGCTAATTGTTCAGCTGCTGAGACCATATTTTTTGGCTTTCTCCCGCCGCCCTCGCGCTGCCCTGCCTCTGTAGGCCGAGGCATTCAGCCAGACGCCGGACATTATTTGGTGCTCGGCTTCGATATGTCCATCATTCTGTCGTGCAGAATGACGCAGATGTTACGCCGCCTCGCCTTCGTCCTTTTTGGCCGGAGCCAGAATCTTCACCGTGCCGCCCGCCTTCTCGACCGCGGCGATAGCGGATTTGGATGCGCCATGGACCTCTACTTTCAGCTTGGCCTTGAGTTCACCCCGGCCGAGCAGCCGCACGCCGTCCTTGGCACGCCTGATCACTCGCGCTTTCACCAGCGCGGCGGCATCGACGGTTTCCTTGTCATTGAGCAGCTTGCCATCGATCGCTTGCTGAATCCGATCGAGATTGACCTCGGCGAATTCCAGCCGGAAAATATTGTTGAAGCCACGCTTCGGCAGACGGCGATGCAGTGGCATCTGGCCGCCCTCGAAACCCTTGATGCGCACGCCAGAACGCGCGGTCTGGCCCTTGCCGCCGCGGCCCGCCGTCTTGCCCTTGCCTGAACCGATGCCACGGCCGACCCGCATCCGCTTTTTGCGCGAGCCGGCATTGTCGGCGATATCGCTGAGTTTCATCGTTCGCATCCTTTATCCCTGGAGCATGATCCTGATCTTAAACCGGCTACCGGTTTTCGGAATCATGCCGCATCTTACTTCTCGTCGACGATGCGAACGAGATGTTGAACCTTCGAAATCATGCCGCGAACTTCGGGAGTATCCTTTAGCTCGGTGACCCGACCGATCTTGTTGAGCTTGAGGCCGATCAGAGTTGCACGCTGCGAATGGTGGCGGCGGATCGCGCTACCGGTCTGCTCGACCTTGATCGTCTTTGCGGCCTTGGCCATCGTCTTGAACTCCATAACGCGCAAAATGCGCGACTTGTTTACTCGGCAACCGCTTCGGCGTCGCCGCCGACCCGGCGCGATTGCAGCGTTGAGACCTTGATGTTTCGGCGCGACGCGACCGAGCGCGGCGAGTCCTGATGCTTCAGCGCGTCGAAGGTCGCGCGCACCATGTTGTAGGGATTCGACGATCCGATCGACTTTGCTACCACGTCCTGGATACCGAGCGTCTCGAAGACCGCGCGCATCGGTCCGCCCGCGATGATTCCGGTGCCTGCCGGCGCCGCGCGCAGATAAACCCGCCCGGCTCCGTGACGGCCGGCAATGTCGTGATGCAGCGTGCGACCCTCGCGCAATGCGACGCGCGTCAGGTTGCGCTTGGCAGACTCAGTCGCTTTGCGGATCGCCTCGGGCACTTCTCGCGCCTTGCCATGGCCGAAGCCGACCCGGCCCTTCTGGTCGCCGATCACGACCAGCGCCGCAAAGCCGAAGCGCTTGCCGCCCTTGACGACCTTCGCCACACGGTTGATGTGGACGAGCTTGTCGACGAACTCGCTGTCGCGTTCTTCCCGGCCGCCCCTGTGGCCGCCACCGCGTTCGCGTTCACCTGCCATGGTGTTTTCCGATCCTTAAAAGACTTGCCTTGTAGAGGTCAGCACCCCTGCCGTTGCTCTCGTTCAATCCCACTTAGAATCTCAATCCGCTTTCGCGCGCGGCATCCGCGAGCGCCTTTACCCGGCCGTGATAGAGATAGCCGCCGCGATCGAATACCACTTCGGTCACGCCGTTCTTCACCGCGCGTTCCGCCAGCAGCTTGCCGACAGCCTTCGCCGCGTCGATGTTGGCGCCGGTATTGCCGCTCTCGCGCATAGATTTCTCCAGGGAGGATGCGGAAGCCAGCGTCTCGCCCTTCAGATCGTCGATGACCTGGGCGTAGATGTGCTTCGACGAGCGGAACACCGAAAGCCGGGGGCGACCGCCACCGGACCGACGCAACGACAGCCTCACGCGTTGCTTGCGCCGGGCATTCGTAATCTTGAGTCTCGACATGACCGGCTCCGTTACTTCTTCTTGCCTTCCTTGCGGAAGATAAACTCGTCGGCGTATTTCACGCCCTTGCCTTTATAGGGCTCCGGAGGACGGTAGCTGCGGATTTCAGCCGCGACCTGACCGACCCGCTGGCTGTCGCTGCCGACGATGACGATCTCCGTCGGCTTCGGGACCGTGATCGCGATGCCTTCCGGGATCGGATAGACCACGTCATGGCTGTAACCGAGCGCCAGCTGCAAGTTCTTGCCCTGAAGTGCGGCGCGGTAGCCGACGCCGGTGATCTCCAGCTTCTTTTCAAAACCCTTGGTGACGCCAGCTACCAGATTCGCCACCTGCGCGCGCGCGGTCCCATACATCGCCTGCGCGCGGTTGGTCTTGACCCGCGGTGCAACCTTGACCTCACCGTTTTCGAACTTCACCTCGACATCGTCATGGACGATGAATTGAAGCTGACCTTTCGGCCCCTTCATCTTGACGGTCTGACCGTCGACGGTCGCGGTAACGCCCGACGGAACCGCTACAGGCCGCTTGCCAATACGTGACATGCTAATCTCTCTTCCCTAGCATTTTCGGGCGAAGCGGATGCCGCTTCGGCCCGGAAAATACGTCAACTGACACTTCGTGCGCATCGTTCTCGCAAACCCGATTGCCATTTTTGCGGACTGGCTCACTAGAACACCGTAAAGAGAATTTCACCGCCCACATTCGCGTCGCGCGCCTGATGGTCAGCCATGATTCCCTTCGGCGTCGATAGCACTGAAATCCCGAGACCGTTGTTGATGCGCGGCAGGTTCTTGACCGAGGCATAAACGCGCCGCCCCGGCTTCGAGACCCGCTCGATCTCGCGGATGACGGGCTCGCCGTCGAAATATTTCAACTCGATCTCAAGCTCGCTGCGGCCTGAAGCATGCTCAACACTCGCATAGCCGCGGATGTAGCCTTCCGCCTTGAGCACCTCGAGCACGTTGGCGCGCATCTTCGAGCCCGGGGTCGAGACCTTGGGCTTGGCGCGCATCTGCGCGTTGCGGATGCGGGTGATGAGATCGCTGATCGGATCGTGTGTTGACATCGCCGACCCTCCTTACCAGCTCGACTTGACGAGCCCGGGAACCAGGCCCTTCGAGCCGAGTTCGCGCAGCGCGATGCGGCTGAGCTTGTTCTTGCGATAATTCGAGCGCGGGCGGCCGGTCAACTCGCAGCGGTTGCGGATCCGGGTCGCCGACGAATTGCGCGGCATCTCGGCAAGCTTCAGCGTCGCCGCGAACCGCTCTTCCATCGGCTTCTTTTTGTCGGCGATGATAGCTTTCAGTTTCGCACGCCGCGGGGCTGCGTTCTTGGTCATCCGCTTGCGTCGGTTGTTCTTCTCGATCGAACTCTTCTTTGCCATGCTCGGCTCCTTGGTTTCCGCGTTTGAGAGGCTTTTCAGCGTCTCACTGCCGGAACGGGAAATTGAATGCGGTCAATAACGCGCGCGCTTCGTCGTCGCTGCGCGCAGTCGTGCAAACAGTTACGTCCATGCCCCACGTTTCCCCGGCCTTGTCGAAGTCGATTTCGGGGAAAATGATGTGTTCCTTTATGCCGAGCGAGTAGTTGCCGCGGCCATCGAAACTCTTCGGATTCAAGCCGCGGAAGTCCCGCACGCGGGGCAGCGCGACGTTTACCAGGCGGTCAATGAACTCGTACATCCTGGCCTTGCGCAGCGTGACCTTGCAGCCGATCGGCTGGTTTTCGCGCAGCTTGAAGGTCGCGATCGCAACACGCGAATAGGTCACGACTGCCTTCTGGCCGGCGATCAGCGAGAGATCGGCGGCGGCGAGCTCGGCCTTTTTGCGATCGTTGACAGCCTCGCCGATGCCCATGTTGAGCACGACCTTGTCCAGGCGCGGCACCTGCATGCGATTGCCGTAGCCGAACTGTTCGCTCAGCTTGGTGCGGATGCTCTTGTCATATTCCGCGCGCAGGCGCGGGATGTATGCGGTCTCAGCCATCGATCTCTGCTCCCGAGCGTTTGGCAACGCGTACCTTCTTGCCATCCGCATGAATCTTGAAGCCTATGCGAGTCGGCTTGCCGTCCTTGCCGACGATCGCAATGTTGGACAGGTGGATCGGCGACTCCTTCGAGATGATCCCGCCCTCCTGCGCCTGGGTCTGCTTCTGGTGTCGCTTGACGAGGTTTACGCCGCGGACCAGTGCCTTGTTCTCATCCGGGCGCACCTCGAATACCTCGCCCGTGCGACCCTTGTCGCGGCCGGACAACACCACGACCTTGTCGCCCTTCCGGATCTTGGCAGCCATCACAGCACCTCCGGCGCAAGCGAAATGATCTTCATGTGATTTTTCGCGCGCAGCTCGCGCGGCACCGGCCCGAAGATGCGGGTGCCGACCGGCTCGGATTGATTGTTGATCAGCACGGCAGCGTTGCGATCAAAACGGATGACGGAGCCGTCGGCGCGGCGGATATCCTTGCGGACCCGCACCACGACAGCCTTCATGACATCGCCCTTTTTCACCTTGCCGCGCGGGATAGCTTCCTTGATCGACACAACGATTACGTCGCCCACGGTGGCATAGCGGCGCTTGGAGCCCCCAAGCACCTTGATGCACATGACACGGCGTGCGCCTGAATTATCGGCCACGTCGAGGTTGGTCTGCATCTGAATCATTGATGCACCTCGTCCTCTTTCTGATGCGCAAAGTTGCGCCTAATTATCCCGAAAGTCCGTTCGGCGTCGCCGAACCGGCATCAGGCGGTTTTCTTTTGTTCACCTCGGACCACGGTCCAACGCTTCAATTTCGAGATCGGCTTGCTCTCCTCGATCCACACCATGTCACCCGGCTTGAACTCGTTGTTCTCGTCGTGCGCGTGATAATTTTTCGAGCGGCGAATCGTCTTCTTGTAGATCGGATGCGTGAAGCGGCGATCGACGCGCACCACGACCGTCTTGGCCTGCTTGTCACTGACGACCACGCCCTGAAGCGTACGTTTTGGCATTTTAAGCCCCTTACTTCTTCTTCGCGCGCTGCTGCGCGGCGATGGTCTTGATGCGGGCGATATCGCGGCGGGCTTCACGCAGCCGCGAGGTGTTCTCCAGCTGCCCGGTGGCGCGCTGGAAGCGCAGATTGAATCGTTCCTTTTTCAGATTGAGGACGGCGTCGTCCATCTGATCAGGGCTCATCGCGCGGATATCGGCGGTTTTCATTTCTGCCATGATCACTTCCCTATTCCGCAATGCGCGCAACGAAGCGCGTCTTGATCGGCAGTTTGGCGGCGGCGAGCGACAGTGCCTCTTTCGCGGTCTGCACCGTTACCCCGTCGATCTCGAAAATCACGCGGCCGGGTTTCACCCGCGCCACCCACAATTCCGGCGTGCCCTTGCCCGAGCCCATGCGCACTTCGGCCGGCTTCTTGGAGACCGGCACGTCCGGGAAGATGCGGATCCAGACCCGGCCGGCGCGTTTCATATGGCGGGTCAATGCGCGCCGCGCCGCCTCGATCTGGCGCGCGGTGATCCGCTCGGGCGCCATGGCTTTCAGGCCGAACTGACCGAACGACAACGACGCGCCCGAAGTCGCGGTGCCGTGGATGCGGCCCTTATGCGCCTTCCGGAACTTCGTTTTCTTTGGTTGCATCATGGCTTACGCCCTCAAACTTCTGAAATAGCTTTAGGCGGCGTCGCGGCGCGGTCGCGCAGTGTCGCCCTCGGACATCTTCTTGTCCTGCGCCATCGGGTCGTGCTCCAGGATTTCGCCCTTGAAGATCCAGACCTTGACGCCGCAAGTGCCGAAGGTGGTGAACGCGGTCGCCACTCCGTAATCGATATCGGCTCGCAGAGTGTGCAACGGCACGCGACCTTCGCGGTACCACTCCATGCGCGCGATTTCGGCCCCGCCGAGACGGCCCGAACAGTTGATACGAATGCCTTCAGCGCCGAGACGCATGGCCGACTGCACCGCGCGCTTCATGGCGCGGCGGAAGGCGACGCGGCGTTCAAGCTGCTGGGCAATCGATTCGGCGACCAGCGTGGCGTCGAGTTCCGGCTTGCGGATCTCCACGATGTTGATGACGACGTCCGACGCCGTGATGTCGGCAACCCGCTTGCGCAGTTTGTCGATGTCGGCGCCTTTCTTGCCGATCACGACGCCGGGACGCGCGGAGTGGATCGTCACGCGGCACTTCTTGTGCGGACGCTCGATCACGATCCGGGCCACGGCTGCCTGCTTCAGCTCCTTGTGCAGGATCTCGCGGATTTTGACATCCTCGTGCAGCAGCTTGCCGTATTCGTTCTTGCCCGCGAACCAACGGGAATCCCACGTCCGGTTGATGCCGAGACGTAGTCCGATTGGATTGATCTTCTGACCCATCGTTCTCTCCAGCGCGCTCGTTAAGCGCTCGCCTCGACCTGACGAACCACGATCGTCAGCTGCGAGAATGGTTTAAAGACACGGCCCGAGCGGCCACGGCCGCGCGGTGCGAAACGTTTCATCACGATGCCGTTGCCGACATGCGCCTCGGATACGACGAGATCGTCGACGTCGAGATCATGATTGTTCTCGGCATTCGCGATCGCCGATTCCAGGCACTTCTTGACGTCCACCGCGATCCGCTTGCGCGAGAACTGCAGGTCCGCGAGCGCAGCCGAAGCCTTCCTGCCGCGGATCAATTGCGCGACAAGATTAAGCTTCTGCGGGCTGACCCGCAGCATCCGGGCGACTGCTTTGGCCTCGTTGTCCGGGAGGCTCCGTTCGCGCTTTGGCTTGCTCATGGGTTAGATCCTCAAGCCTTCTTGGCTTTCTTGTCGCCAGAATGGCCGTGGAAGGTCCGCGTCGGCGAGAACTCGCCGAACTTGTGGCCTACCATTTCCTCGTTGACGGATACCGGCACATGCTTCTGGCCGTTGTAGACGCCGAACACCAGGCCGACGAATTGCGGCAGAAAGGTCGAGCGGCGGCTCCAGATCTTGATCACATCATGACGGCCGGACGCGCGCGCGGCATCTGCCTTCTTGAGCAGAGAGCCTTCGACGAACGGGCCTTTCCAGACTGAACGAACCATGTCCGGCGTTCCTTACTTCTTCCGCTTGTGGCGGCTGATGAGAATGAATCGATTGGTCGATTTGTTCGAGCGGGTCTTCTTGCCTTTGGTCGGCTTGCCCCAGGGTGTCACCGGATGACGACCGCCGGAGGTGCGGCCTTCGCCGCCGCCATGCGGATGGTCGACCGGGTTCATCGAGACACCGCGATTATGCGGCTTGCGGCCGAGCCACCGGTTGCGGCCGGCCTTGCCGATCGAGATGTTCATGTGATCCGGGTTGGAAACCGCACCGATGGTGCCGGTGCAGCGGCCGTGAACCAGACGCTGCTCTCCCGAATTCAGACGCACGATGACGTAGTCTTGGTCACGACCGACGAGCTGCGCGTAGGTGCCGGCGGAACGAGCGAGCTGGCCGCCCTTGCCGATCTTCAATTCGACATTGTGAATGATGGTGCCGATCGGCATGTTGCCGAGCGGCATGACATTGCCCGGCTTCACGTCGACGTAGTTGCCGGCAATCACGGTGTCGCCGACCGCGAGGCGCTGCGGGGCCAGGATATAGGCCTGGGTGCCGTCGGTGTACTTCAGAAGCGCAATGAAGGCGGTACGGTTCGGATCGTATTCCAGCCGCTCAACGGTCGCCGGCATATCGACCTTGGTGCGCTTGAAATCAATGATGCGATAGGACTGCTTGTGCCCGCCGCCCCGAAAACGCACGACCATGCGCCCAGTGTTGTTGCGGCCGCCGGAGGACTGCTTGCCCTCGGTCAGCGCCTTCACCGGCTTGCCCTTGAACAGCGCCGAGCGATCGACCATCACCAGCTGGCGCTGGCCTGGCGTCGTGGGGTTGAATGTTTTCAATGCCATCGTCGTATCGCCTTATAGCCCGGTGGTGACGTCGATGCGGTGGCCCTCTTCGAGGGTCACGATCGCGCGCTTCACGTCCGACTGCGAACCGAAATTGCCGCGGAACACCTTGGTCTTGCCCTTACGCACCAGCGTATTCACGCTCTTGACCTTGACGTCGAACAGCTTCTCGACGGCTTCCTTGATCTGCGGCTTGGTGGCCTTACTCGCCACCTTGAACAGAACCTTATTGTGTTCAGAGGCAAGCGTCGCTTTCTCGGTCACAACCGGAGAAACGATGATGTCGTAATAGCGCGGATCGATATTCTTCATTTGAAGCGCGCCTCCAGCGCATCGACCGCCGCCTTGGTCAGCACCAGCTTCTGGCGACGCAAAATGTCATAGACGTTGATGCCCTGGATCGGCAGCACGTCGATATTCGGAATGTTGCGCGCCGCCGTGGCGAAGCCGTTGTTCAGCTCCGCGCCGTCGATGATCAGCGCATTGGTGAGGCCAAGACCGGAGAAGTGTCCGATCAGCGCCTTGGTCTTGGCAGCCTCGAGCTTCGCGGACTCGATCACGATCAGCCCACCGTCCTTCGCCTTGGCGGAAAGCGCATGGCGAAGCGCCAACGCGCGCACCTTCTTCGGCAGATCGGTGGCGTGGGAGCGCACCACGGGCCCAAACGCGCGACCGCCGCCGCGGAACTGCGGCACGCGTGCCGAGCCGTGACGCGCACCACCGGTGCCCTTCTGCTTGTACATCTTCTTGCCGGTGCGCCAGACATCGGCGCGGCCCTGGGCTTTGTGGGTGCCTGCCTGGCGCTTGTTGAGCTGCCACTGCACGCAGCGTTGGATGATGTCCTTGCGCGGCTCGAGACCGAAAATGGCGTCCGAAAGCTGGACCGATCCAGCTTCCTTGCCTTCAAGGGTTTTGACTTTCAATTCCATCACGCGCCCTCCTGCTCGGCCGGCGCTGACTCGGCCTGCTCGCCGCCGCCATTGGCGAGGCGGAACTTGCCGGGTTTCGGCGCATCCTTTGGCAACGCCTTCTTGACGGCATCACGCACCGCGATCCAACCGCCCTTGGAGCCGGGCACGGCACCCTCGACCAGGATCAGCCCGCGCGCGACATCCGTCTGCACGACGCGCAGATTGAGCGTGGTGATACGGTCGACGCCCATGTGACCGGGCATCTTCTTGTTCTTGAAAGTCTTGCCGGGATCCTGACGTCCACCAGTTGAACCGATCGAACGATGCGAAACCGACACGCCGTGAGTGGCGCGAAGTCCGCCGAAATTCCAGCGCTTCATGCCCCCCGCAAAGCCCTTACCGACCGAGGTGCCGGTAACATCGACGAACTGCCCGACCACGAAATGATCGGCCTGGATTTCAGCACCGACCGGGATCAGCGCGTCTTCCGACACCCGAAACTCGGTGACCTTGCGCTTGGGTTCGACCTTGGCCACGGCGAACTGCCCGCGTTCCGCCTTTGGCAGATAGACGGTCTTGCGCGTGCCCGCACCGAGCTGCAGCGCGACGTAACCGTTCTTCTCAGTCGTGCGGTGACCGAGCACCTGGCAATTACCCAGCTTCAGCACGGTCACAGGGATATGTTCGCCGGTCTCCGTAAAGACCCGCGTCATCCCGACCTTTTGTGCGATCACTCCGGAGCGCATCGGCGTGCTTCCTGTTCTTTCTGTCCAACTACGTCTGGACGGGAGCTAAAAACTTAGAGCTTGATTTCGACGTCGACACCCGCTGCCAGATCGAGCTTCATCAGCGCGTCCACGGTCTGCGGAGTCGGGTCGACAATGTCGAGAAGGCGTTTGTGCGTGCGCATCTCGAATTGCTCGCGGCTCTTCTTATCCACGTGCGGCGAACGGTTGACGGTAAACTTCTCGATGCGGGTCGGCAGCGGAATGGGTCCGCGAACCTGAGCACCGGTCCGTTTCGCCGTGTTTACGATCTCACGCGTCGACGAATCGAGAATTCGATGGTCGAACGCCTTGAGACGTATGCGAATATTCTGGCCGTTCATTGCCGTTGTCTTTCTGTTCCGTCGTGGCCGGGCTTGTCCGACCATTCACGTCTACAAAAGGAAGTCGTGGATGCCCGGCACCAGGCCGGGCATGACGACGGATAGTTTATTACTCGATGATGCTTGCGACGACGCCGGCACCAACCGTGCGGCCACCTTCGCGGATTGCGAAACGCAGCTTCTCTTCCATCGCGATCGGAACGATCAGGTGCACTTCCATCGCGATGTTGTCACCGGGCATAACCATCTCGGTGCCTTCGGGCAGATGCACGACACCGGTCACGTCCGTGGTGCGGAAGTAGAACTGCGGCCGATAGTTAGTGAAGAACGGAGTATGACGTCCGCCCTCTTCCTTGGTGAGGATGTAGGCCTCGGCCTTGAACTTGGTGTGCGGCTTCACCGAACCGGGCTTGCAGAGCACCTGACCGCGCTCGACTTCCTCACGCTTGGTGCCGCGCAGAAGCGCGCCGATGTTGTCGCCGGCCTGGCCCTGATCGAGCAGCTTGCGGAACATCTCGACGCCGGTGACGATGGTCTTCTGGGTATCGCGAAGCCCGACGATTTCGATTTCCTCGCCGACCTTGATCACGCCGCGTTCGACGCGACCGGTCACAACAGTGCCGCGGCCCGAGATGGAGAACACGTCTTCGACGGGCATCAGGAACGGCTGGTCGATCGGGCGCTCCGGCTGCGGAATGTATTCGTCGACATTCTTCATCAGCTCGAGAATGGCGTCGTGGCCGAGCTTCTTGTCCTTGTCTTCCAGAGCCGCCAGCGCCGAACCCTTGATGATCGGAATCTTGTCGCCAGGGAAATCGTACTTGGACAGCAATTCGCGGACTTCCAATTCGACCAGTTCGAGCAGTTCCGGATCGTCAACCATGTCGCACTTGTTGAGGAAGACGACCAGGGCGGGCACGCCGACCTGACGCGCCAACAGGATGTGCTCGCGGGTCTGGGGCATCGGACCATCGGCTGCGGAAACCACCAGGATCGCGCCGTCCATCTGCGCCGCACCGGTGATCATGTTCTTCACGTAGTCCGCATGGCCCGGACAATCGACGTGGGCGTAGTGCCGGTTCTTGGTCTCGTATTCGACGTGCGCGGTCGAAATCGTGATGCCGCGCGCCTTTTCCTCCGGCGCCTTGTCGATCTGGTCGTACGCGGTGAACGTCGCACCACCGGTTTCCGCCAAGACCTTGGTGATCGCCGCGGTCAGCGACGTCTTGCCATGGTCAACGTGACCGATCGTTCCGATGTTGCAGTGCGGCTTATTACGTTCAAACTTTGCTTTGGCCATTTGACTCTCCGTTCAGTCGTTAACTGCCGCTAACGACAATCAGGCAAACTTCTTCTGGACTTCCGCCGACACGTTCGCCGGCGCTTCCGCGTAGTGATCGAATTGCATCGTGAAGGTCGCGCGACCCTGGCTCATCGAGCGCAGATTATTCACGTACCCGAACATGTTCATGAGCGGCACCATCGCGTTGATGACGTTGGCATTGCCGCGCATGTCCTGCCCCTGGATCTGTCCGCGCCGCGAATTCAGGTCGCCGATCACCGAGCCGGTGTAATCTTCAGGCGTCACCACCTCGACCTTCATGATCGGCTCGAGCAGAACTGATTTGCCCTTCTGCAGCGCTTCGCGGAATGCGGCGCGCGACGCGATTTCGAACGCCAGCGCCGAAGAGTCGACGTCGTGGTAGGCGCCGTCCACGAGCTGCACCTTAACGTCGACCACCGGGAAGCCGGCTACCACGCCAGAAGTCAGCACGCTGTTGAGGCCCTTTTCGACGCCGGGGATGTATTCCTTTGGCACCGCACCGCCGACAATCTTGGATTCGAACTCAAATCCCTTGCCGGGCTCGTTCGGCTCGACCACGAATTTAACCCGCGCGAACTGACCGGTACCGCCGGTCTGCTTCTTGTGGGTGTAATCGACTTCGGCGCGCTTGGTAACGCGCTCGCGGAATGCCACCTGAGGGGCGCCGATGTTGGCGTCAACCTTGTACGTGCGCTTCAAGATGTCGACCTTGATGTCCAGATGCAGTTCGCCCATCCCCTTGAGAATGGTCTGACCAGACTCGACGTCGGTAGAGACGCGGAAAGACGGATCTTCGGCAGCCAGTTTGGCGAGAGCCACGCCGAGCTTTTCCTGGTCAGCCTTCGATTTGGGCTCGATCGCGATCTCGATGACCGGCTCGGGAAATTCCATCTTTTCCAGGATCACCGGTTTATTCGGATCGCACAGCGTGTCGCCGGTTCGCGCTTCCTTCAGGCCAGCCAGTGCAACGATATCGCCGGCATAAGCTTCCTTGATGTCTTCGCGATTGTTGGCATGCATGAGCAGCATGCGGCCGATACGCTCCTTGCGATCGCGCGTCGAGTTGACGACGCCTGTGCCCGACAGAAGCGTGCCGGAGTAGATACGGCAAAACGTGATCGTGCCGACAAACGGGTCGTCCATGATCTTGAACGCGAGCAAGGCAAGCGGCTCTTTGTCGTCCGGCTTGCGGACCACTTCATTGCCGTCCTCGTCGATGCCCTTGATGGGCGGCACGTCAACCGGCGACGGCAGGTAATCCACGACAGCATCGAGCAGCGGCTGCACGCCCTTGTTCTTGAAGGCCGAGCCGCACAGCACCGGATAGAAGGCGCCAGTCAATACGGCCTTGCGGATCAGCCGCTTGAGCGTGGCCTCGTCAGGCTCCTTGCCGTCGAGATAGGCTGCGAGCGCTTCGTCGTCGAGTTCAACGGAGGCCTCGAGCATCTTCTCTCGGTATTCCTTGGCCTTCTCGACAAGGTCAGCGGGGATATCGATGTCCTTGAAGGAGGCTCCGAGCGCCTCATCATCCCAAACGACGCCCTTCATCCGAACAAGATCGACGAGACCTTTGAAGTTGTTCTCGGAGCCGATCGGAAGCTGAATCGCGATCGGCTTGGCGCCCAAACGGTCGACGATGTCGTCGAGGCACTTATAGAAATCGGCGCCGGTCTTATCCATCTTGTTGGCAAAGACGATGCGCGGAACCTTGTACTTGTCACCCTGACGCCAGACGGTCTCGGTTTGCGGCTCAACGCCCTGGTTCGAATCCAACACGCATACCGCGCCGTCGAGCACCCGCAGCGAACGCTCGACCTCGATGGTGAAGTCCACGTGACCGGGCGTATCGATGATGTTCAGACGCTTGCCGTTCCAGAACGCGGTAGTCGCGGCAGAGGTGATGGTAATACCGCGCTCCTGCTCCTGCTCCATCCAGTCCATCGTCGCGGCACCTTCGTGCACTTCGCCGATCTTGTGGCTCTTGCCGGTGTAATAAAGGATGCGCTCGGTGGTCGTGGTCTTGCCGGCATCGATATGCGCCATGATACCGAAATTGCGGTAGTCCTGGATGGCATGTTGGCGGGGCATGGGTTGTTCCTTAAATCCGTTTTCGCCGTTACCAGCGATAGTGCGAGAAGGCGCGGTTGGCTTCCGCCATCCGGTGCACATCTTCACGCTTCTTGACGGCGTTCCCCCTGCCATTCGATGCGTCGAGCAGTTCGGCCGAGAGCCGCTCTGTCATTGTCTTTTCATTGCGCTCGCGCGCCGCGGTGATGATCCAGCGAATGCCCAGAGCTTGCCGGCGCACCGAACGCACTTCGACCGGCACCTGGTAGGTGGCGCCGCCGACGCGACGCGACCGCACTTCGATGGTCGGCATGACGTTTTCAAGCGCCTGTTCGAACACTGGCAGCGGACCTTGCTTGGTCTTGGTCTCGATCAACTCGAGCGCGCCATACACGATGGACTCGGCGGCAGACTTCTTGCCGTCGTACATGATCGAGTTCATGAACTTCGTAATGACAATGTTCCCGAACTTCGGATCCGGGTTCACTTCACGCTTTTCAGCAGAATGGCGGCGAGACATCTCTTATCTTCCTTGGTCGTGACCGGCTCGTTCCGGTCATCCACGGCTTAAACTTTTCGATCCATAGCGCCGGGTTTTTCGCCCGGCGACCTCTCACGCTCCAATTACTTCGGACGCTTCGCGCCATATTTGGAGCGGCGCTGCTTACGGTTCTTCACGCCCTGCGTATCGAGGACGCCGCGGAGAATGTGATAGCGCACGCCCGGCAAATCCTTGACGCGGCCGCCGCGGATCATAACGACCGAGTGTTCCTGAAGGTTGTGGCCTTCGCCCGGAATGTAGCCGATCACCTCGAAGCCGTTGGTCAGGCGCACCTTGGCGACTTTACGAAGCGCCGAGTTGGGCTTCTTCGGTGTCGTTGTATAAACGCGCGTGCAAACACCCCGCTTCTGCGGAGACTGCTGCAACGCCGGAACCTTCTTGCGCGACTTCTGCACCGTCCGAGGACTGGCGATCAGCTGGTTGATCGTCGGCATGTCAGCCTTCACCCTTTAATTCACGCGAAACCGCAAACCGGTCCCGCAAATTCATCCTGGGGTCACCTGCCCCACCCGGCCGCCGCGCGCGAAAACGACCGCGCAAAGCGAAATCGCGCCAACGGCTCATTGCTGAACCGAAAGCGCTTCGACGCCACAGAGGACCGCAGTCGTAACCGATCAGCTTTCGCCGGTCAGTCGGCCACCGAGGTCATGCATCCGATATCAATCTCAAGAGAACTCGCTCAAGAGAACCAAGATCGTCCTGGCATTGCCTAGCTACAAGCGACAGCGTTTGAGCGGCATTCGTCGAGGTTGGTGCCCATCTCAGTCCTGATACGAAATACAGGAAAGGACTGAAAGGGTGATCCGTTCCGACGCTGGCGACACTCACCGCCTGTCGTTAAGTGCGCGGGTTGTATCGGCCGTAGATAGGCAAGTCAAGGCGAAACCACAAGGCAAGAAGGGCTTGTGCCACAAGCGGAATCGACGCAATCGCGATGTCGAAGCGCACTTTGGTCGCGCTGTTGGATAGCGGGTGTAACAAGGCGCCTGTGTGGGCAGGCATCTTCGCTCGTCGATCCGCTAATAGCACTGGTGTGACACGAGAGGGCTCAGGGCCAAATACGTGGTATTATCCGGGTAAAACACGCCCACGGCAGCTAAAAGGCAGCTACAAGGCAGGCTCAGGCCTTTTGGCCCGCGGCGCTGGATACCCCTGCCGCAGCCGGTCGCGCCAACTACGGAGCTGCCCGTACCCGAGCTGCCGACCAGCTTCCAGGCGGTATCCCAACGACCTTCGAGGACCCAGATCAAACAGCATATCGACCATCTTGCGGCGCCCGGCCCAGAGCTGCCCCATAAAGCTTGCTTCCGCCGCGCAGGAATTGATCGCCTGGATGTCGGGGCTTGAAAGCAACTCTTCAGTGATCTTGTCGACCAACAAAGTGCCCGGCGAATATTTGGCATAGTTCGCGCTGAATGCTGTTTTCCAAGTATACGCCGTCTTCCCGCAGTACATCACCACCTGCGCCGCAATGGGTTCGCCGTTTACCAGCAGCAAGGCCACCGAAGCATTGCCCTGCTCGGCGAGGCTTTGCAGCAGTCGACGCGCGAACGCGCAATCCCGCGGATCCGACAGCAGCGCCGTGCCGTTCGCGCCTTTCCAGCTCGCCTGTTCGAGCGCGAGAAATATCTCGAACGCCCGCTTGGCGCCGCCGATACTCCTGTCGTTGACCACCTCGACTGCGCCGGCGGCGCTCAACCTGTTCCAGTCCTGCCGCAGCTTTTTGCGCGTCGAACCCGATCGCTTCAGGCCGAAATCCTTTGTGACGAACGGACGCATGGTTTCGGAAAGCACCAGAGGTTTGACACCGCGCACTGCCAAATCCCTGATTATCGCGGGATAGCTCGGACACTCCGTATCGAAGGAATGCAGGCTTACGATCCGAGACAGCGATGGGCTCTGCTCAATTGCGCGGAGGAAAGCCGGGACCACCTCATCCACGTAAGCGGGATCGATGACGGGGTTGGACAGGAAGGCGTAATTGTAGGGCAACGGCTCGATCACAATGGGCCAGAACGGCGCCGGCCTGCGCATCTGCAGCGCCCATAAGCCAGCGAGTCTCGGCGCGCCCGCGCCCTTCTCCCAGGCCAGCAACATCCTGATGTTCGCGAAGTTGGTCTCGCTAGCAGCCAGCAGAGCCGCTGGATTCATGAAGACATTTGAGGGGGCACGCCGAACGAGATCGTCCCACTGCGGGCCGATAGCTGCGGTAGGTGAATCAATCGTTACCGATATCATCGAACCAATCATTCGAGCGGTGATGGCGTCATGCGATCTTGTTCGACCGATATTGCTGTCCCGTTAAGCCAGCAGGCGAACCCGGTTTTCAGCGGTCGCTTTCAACCGTTTGTTTGTGTTTTCGGGCGCATTGATAGGGCGTTCGGCGCAGAGGGCATGTATGCGGTACACCGACGTGGCCATCATCGGAGGCGGACTTGCGGGTTCGTCTGCCGCGGCGATGCTTGGACGCGCCTGCATCGCGACTGTGCTGATCGATCCGCACCCTGTCTATCCATCCGAGCTGCGCTGCGAGAAATTGAGCGGAGAACAGCTTGACCTGCTGCGCAAGACGGGGCTTGCCGATGTGACATTGAATGCGGCCAGGCTCGACGGCAACGTCTGGGAAGCGCGTTTTGGACAGCTCGTGGCGAGGCGAGCGAGCGACCAGCACGGGCTGTTATACGAGACGCTCGTTAGCTCGTTGCGCGCGCAAATTCCATCCGACACCAGCTGTATCTTTGCCAAGGTCTCCGCGATCTCCAACAGCTCGGAGCGGCAGAAGCTCGTATTGTCCAATGGCCAAGAAATCTCGTCGCGGCTGATTGTCCTCGCTACAGGCCTTAACGTCGGCCTTCGCCGCACGATCGCCATGAAACGTCACGTGATCAGTCCATGCCATTCAATCACGCTCGCCTACAACGTCGAGCCGGTCGGCCGGAACAGCTTCAGCTTTCCGGCTTTGACATACTGGCCGGCGCGATCAAGTTCACGCATGGCCTACCTCACGGCGTTTCCGATCGAAGGCGCGATGCGGGTCAACTTGATGGTTTACCGTGAGATGACCGACCCATGGCTTTCTCAGTTTCGGCAGGCTCCCGAACAGACCATGCTCGCCATGATGCCCGGACTTGAGGGAATGATGGGCGAATTCAGGGTGAGCAGCGCGGTGAAGATTCGACCGGCTGATCTCTGCGTCACCGAAAATCATCTTCAACCCGGGATCGTGCTGGTCGGTGACGCGTTTGCCACTTCCTGTCCGGCCGCGGGGACCGGGGCGACCAAAGTGTTCACTGACGTCGAGCGCCTGTGCAATCTTTACATTCCGCAATGGCTGGCGAGCGATGGCATGGACGTCGAAAAGATCGCGGCGTTCTATGCCGATCCGGAGAAGAGGGCCTGTGACGCCCGATCCCTCGAAAAGGCTTATCAGCTTCGGGCGCTATCCATTGACCCGGGCTTGTCGTGGCAGGCGCGGCGTTGGATTCGTTTCCTCGCGCGACTTGCGCAGGGATCCGTCGGCGCGATCGGCGAGCGGCTTACTGCCGGATCGATTGAAAAATCGATCGAGATCAAACGAGCCGCGCACCCGTGACCCGCAGTTGAAAAATCGTCAATCATCATCATCGTCATCGTCGCTATCTTCAACTTGATCGGCAGGTTGGTGCGGCTTATGGCTCTGATCGTCCCAGAGCTTTCGGTACACGCCGTTGGCCGCGAGAAGTTGCGCATGTGAGCCGCGTTCGATCGCCTTGCCGCCGGCGATCACAATGATCTCGTCCATTTCGACGACTGACGTCAGGCGGTGGGTCGAGAAGATCATCGTGCAGCCCTTCGACAGCTTCAGAAGCGTCTGGTTTATGGCGGCTTCCGTCGTTTGGTCCAGCGCCGATGTTGCTTCATCCAGCAACAGCACCGACGGATTGCGGACGATAGCGCGCGCAATTGCGATCCGCTGACGCTGCCCGCCTGATAGCGTATCTCCACGCTCGCCGACCGCCGTGTCGTATTTATGCGGCAGGCTCATGATGTAGCGATGTATTTCCGCCTTGCGCGCCGCCTGCTCGACTTCCTCATCGGTTGCGCCTTCCTTGCCAAGCCGGATGTTTTCCCGGATCGACATGTTGAAGAGCATGTTTTCCTGGAACACCACCGCCATGCTTCGCCGAAGCGACTCCCGGGTGATCTTGCGGATGTCCACGCCGTCAATCGTAACGCGCCCCTCATCCGGCACGTAGAGGCGCAATATTAAATTGAGCAACGTGCTCTTCCCGGAGCCGCTGGGGCCGACGATGGCGATGCTTTTGCCGACTTTGAGCTTCAGGCTAAGGTTGTTCAGTACCGGCGTTTGGCTGCCTTCGTACTTGAAAGTCACGCGATCGAAAGTGATGTCATTAGTGATCCGCGGCAGGTCGGGCGCGCCGGGACGATCCTCGCCGCGGGTCGGCTCGTCCAGCAATTCCTGGATATGTTGAACAGCCGCCGCCGACTGGATCGACACCGGGATGAAATGCATGATGTGGGCGATGTTGTACGATACTTCCCAGAAGGCACTTTCGAAGGTAACAAAGGTCCCGATCGTGATCTGGCCTTTGGTGGCGAGATAGGCTCCGATCGCAAGCACTACGAGGTGCAGCAACAGCACCGAGATCGTAACCGTGCGCTCCACCATCGTCGACAGAAACGCCGCGGACGCGATCTTCCGGCGCGCCTCATCGTTACGCATGGTGAACCAGCCGAGCGTGCGTCTCTGCAGGCTGAACGCCTTGATCACAGCCTGCGCCGCGATGTTTTCCTGCACCATGCCGAGCAGCGCCGATTCATTGAGCTTCTGCTCATAATTCGCCTGCACCGCTTTAGGAGTCAGAATGCGGGGCCCGATCAACGTGATCGGGAACACCAGCAGGGATACGGCCGCCAGCTGCCAGTTCAGAAACAGCATCAGGATGATGCCGGCGATCAACTCGAAAAACGGCAGCGCCGCGCCGTTGGCAAGCCCCTTGATCGATCCTTCGAACGCGGAGAGATCGACGGAAAACCGCGACAGGATCTCGCCCCGCTTGGTGCGCGCGAAGTAGGCCGCCGGCAGATCCTGCACGTGCTCGAACAACCGGGTTCGAACGTCCGAGATCACGCAAGCCGCCAGCTCGGCATCCCAGCGCTCGTACCATACCGCCACGATCGACGTGAAAATCCCGGCCGCCGCCAGCACCGAGAGGATCTTGACCAGCGCCTCGAAGTCCTCTTCGCCGAGCGCGTCATCGATCAGGAACTTGAGGCTCAACGGCATGATGACATTGAACAACGTCTCGACCACCACGCCGAGGCCAACGAATGTCAGTATTTTTTTGTAGTTCCGCAGAATTGGTTTGATGAACGCGTAGATCGTCGCCAACGCGCCGGCAGCTTGCTTCGCGGTAAAGACGACAAGGTCCTCATCCTCCTCGTCGTCCTCAAGCTCAAGCTCCGCATTATCTTGTTCGTGGTCATCATCATCGCTGGGCGGCAATTTTTTCTCACCGCCGTGCGCTCGGGGATGATCGGCCTCGAACTTCTCGGGGGTCTCCCGCGCGAGCAAATCCGCGACGGTTTTTTTCCGATCATCGGGTGATGGAGGCTTGGACGCCATAAAACCAACTGGTGCTGGACGGCCGGCAATGACCGCCAATCGAGGCTAGTGGCCGAAGCGACCACCACTCTTTCGATCCTATGCGATGAGCGTGCACTGGCAAAGCAACTGCGCGCGAACTTCCCTGCCGTCGCCAAATGTCGGCCTGGCGCCGGCGGTTGCGAACTCAATCCCGTTCGGGTTCGATTTTGTCGAAAAAGGAGTAGCGCAGGCTCTCGGCATCGCCATACCACTGACCCGGGCCCTTGCCGGCGGCGAGCGTCGCCGCCCAAAGCGTATCAGTGCAATCGTGACGATGCATCGATAGATCGAATCCGTTGTTGAAAAACAACTCAGACCATTCCCACCAGGTGCCGAGCTTTTTGACGCCGCGCAGCAGGTCATAGCGGTCGATCAGCGCTGGCGACATGTCCGACGTCACCGATCCGAACATCAGGCCTGTCTTCATAACCCGGTTCAACTCGCGGATCGCGCGCCGCACCTGCTTTTCTGCGACATGGCATAGGCTACTCTCGAACACGAAATCGAACTCGCCGTCCTTGAACGGCATATCGACAATGGACCCCAATCGATTGAACGGTTTCAATTCGGTCGGCGTCTTTGCATGGATCGCCCGGTTGTTCTCGATGCCCCACGCATCGATACCGCGCGCACGTAACGCTCCAACCAGCTCCCCGCTGGCCGATCCCGCCACCAGTAGTTTGTAGCACCCCATCGGGTTCCACACGATCTTGATCAGGTCGCCCAGGTAGTCCGGATCGGTGAACTGGTTCCAGACGTCGCAATAGCGTCCAACACCGCGATAATTCTCGAAGTATTCGCGATCGATCTTCTCGGAACCGGCCTTACCGCGGGCACGGCGGAGCCGCATCATCTCGGTGACGATAATGTCTGTCGCCGCATCGGACGAATCGAGCAGCCCGTTCAGCGTCGAATCGAACAGGTAATCGCCGACCACGACGAGGCCCGGATGCTGCTTCGGTTCCGGGCGATGATTGGTCATGACATCGCGCGCCGGCAATCCGCCCGGCAATGCATTCACCGAGGACAGCCACCGATGGATCTTGCCCTCGACGAAATGCTCTCGCGATCGGCCGAGCGCAGGCGGCAGTGATTTCAATGCAGCCTCGATCAGCTCCTTGTCGCTGAGGTTGGCGAACGCCAGCGCGTCCGAACCGGCGATCAGCCAATTCAAGACGCCATGCTTGCCGACATCGTGGCGGGAACCCTCATTGTAAACGCAGCAGCCGCCAAACGCTTCGGACATGAACCAGGAGCCGGAAATCTTCTCGCCCCAGAACGGCTCGTCGAACAGGATCGAGATCCGCAGGTAGTGCGCGGGGCGATCGAAATAAGCGACGTGCTTGACCATCGACTTCCGCAGCTGCTCGCCGTCCCACCCCACGGTCGCGAGCCAGGAATGCGGTAAGCACATCACCACCAGGTCGAAGTCCCGGGTTTCCGGTCCCTTGCCGTTCATCATCTGGAGCTGATAACGGCCGGCCGGGGTCTTGCCGACCTTGAGAACCCGGTGATTGAGCTGGATATCGGCATCCACCTCTGACTGGAGGCAGTCGATCAACTGCTCATTTCCGTTCTGGATCGAATAGAGGCCGATATAGCCGTCGACATCCATCACGAAATTCTTCAGCGCATTGAGGCCGTTCGTATTGTGGCCCTCGGTGGCGATGTCGGAGCGAGCCATCACCTTCAAAAAACGCTTGGCGATTGGATCGTCTACTTCCTGATCGAGCAACTCCTCGCAAGTGATGTAGGCCCAGGGATGCTCGTTATCGTGAGCACCGACGCCCTCGTAATATTCAGCCGGCGACACCATCTCGGCACAGCGTTTTCGGAACGCTTCGATGGCATCTGCCGTCTTCGCCCCGTATCTGCGCCGCATGTCCGGCACGTCGTTGAGCAACTCGCCGTCGAGATGAACTTGCTCGGCGTCCATCGGAATCGTCTGCAAGCCGAAATGCTGGATCAATTCGCGCAGCGGATCAGGCCCGCTCATCGAGTAATCGTAAATCTCGGCGACCCCGGCCTCGTACATCGCCGGCGCCGAATCGAACTTGCGCGTCAATATTTTGCCGCCGAGGCGATCGGACGCCTCGTAGAGAGTAACGCGGCAAAGCTCGCCGAGCTTCTTTTTGAGATACCAAGCACTCATCAGGCCACCCGGCCCGCCGCCAATAATCGCAAGATCCAACATCTATCTTCCGCGACCCCCCGTCTTTCTGAGAGAGCATCCGGTTCTTAGCCCAGAGCGTATTCAATCAAACTGTTACTAATCGAATTCCATTCATTGTTCGACGCGCGATGAACCCGCGCGCCTGTTAGCTCGCGCCCGAAAAACGGAGCGAACGCGCGCCCTTAGCAGAAGCGCTTTTCAGCCTGAAGGAAAGATGAACAAAGGTAGTTCGGAGGGTGCGCAGCGGAGAAACCTCGAAAAAAGGCCGGCTTTCGCCGGCCTTTCTCCTGATATTCTGGTCTCTTAACTATTCCGCCGGCGGCAGCGCCAATGGCTCGACTTCCGGAGCCGCCGGCACGATCGCCGCC
>NZ_DATEPI010000309.1:0-8938 GCF_035273305.1 Bradyrhizobium sp.
CTGGATGACGTGCGGCGCGCATCGGAGCGTCTCGGCTATCCACCCCGTCTGGACGAACCTTCTATCACGCGGCCGTCACGCCGGTCGGCGTCTTCGTCAGAAGCTCGCTAAGCGCCTTTAAATTGGGCTCACGTTCGAAAGAGGCAACCCTCGCGATTGTCTCCTCCACCTGCTCGTCGCTCAAGGCAAGGCGCGCGAGCCGGCGGAATTTCTGCAAGATCTCTTCGTCGGACAATGGGTGATGGCTGGACCCGCGACGTTGCTCGATCATGGTCGAGCGTCGGCGTCCATCGGACAGCACCGCTTCGATCTTCACGGTATGCCGCTTGCCCGCGCCTCCCAAATCGATGTCCGGATCATGGACAAATGAAATCCGCGGCACGAGGTGTAATATCTTCGCGTCCGCGAGCCGTTCCGGCGCGTATTGGTCGATGAAGGCATCGCCATCCAGCAGCGTCACTGCGGCCGCATATTGCCCGTTCATCTGCGCGGTGATCACCTCGGCCGGAGCATAAGGCCACCCGATGTTGATGGCGCTCTTTTTGCTGACGCGGATTGTCATGCGAACGAGGTTTTCGGGAGTGAGGCCGTTTGCTCGCAACGCGCGAACGCCGTCGATTGTCGTGTGCGCGCTGGCGCATGCGGCATACGCCTTCAGCCCGACGCGCGCTGTTTCCCAAGTCGATCCGAGACCATCCAAGATGGAGCCGGCGTCGTGCTGACCGCGCAAGGTGCTCAAGAATCCACCGAAGGGCGCCTCGATGGCCTCGAGACTTCCAGTAAAGCCTTTAGCCGCGAGGTAGGCCGCTATGACGCCGCTTTGCGCGGCGCGGCCTGCATGGAAGCGTTTGGTCATCGCGCCGAGCCGCGCGGCGTAAAGGCCCGCCGCTTGTGTTGCTCCGATCGCGAGCGCATGGCTGGCGGCTTCGCCGTCAAGACGCAGCAATTTGGCCGCCGCAGCGGCGGCTGACAGCGTGCCGGCTGTGCCCGTGACATGATAGCCGCTGGTCGAATGCGATACGCCGGCGCAAATCCCAACTCGCAGCCCGACTTCATATCCGGCGATTAAAGCGACGAGTAGCTCGGCACCACTCGCATTCTGGACCTGCGCGGCTGCCAGGGCAGCCGGCAACGTTACCGCGCCAGGATGCAAAGACGACGAGACATGAGCGTCGTCTATCTCGAATCCATGAATTGCAGTGCCATTGGCAAGTGCGGCGTCGGGCGGGCTCACGCTTTCGCCCCGCGTAAAAAGTAAGCATCTGCCACCTTTGCTGAAGTCGATCGCCACGTCCGCTGCGATGCGGCCCCAAGGCTGCAATGCGCCGTAAATCCCGCACCCGATGGAGTCGAGCAGACATCTTTTTATCTGCGCGATCACCTCAGTCGGCACTTGCGACAGGCTGAGCTCCGCGGTCCAGCGGCCGAGTGCGCGTGTAACCGATGTTGCCGCGGCCTGCATCATCTCGGCTAAGACACCACTTCGGTGAGCAGCGTGTGTGCCTGCAGCGCTTGCTCGTCGACGACGATTCCCAATCCCGGTCCGCTTGGGGGAGTGACATGGCCGTCCTCGATACGGAAATCGGTTTCGGGCACGAGCGGGTCTGGACCGATCACACCGAGGCCGAAGATGAACTCACCTGCCGGCATGACGTGAACCGCGTGCCGGCTTGCATAAAAGTGCGCACCCGCCGCGGCCTCAAGTTGCGACAATACAGCCAGTCCACCGCAGTTGATTTTTAGACTGGCGGCTTCGGCCACCGCCGCGATCTTGCGCGCAGGCGTTAGGCCGCCGTGCTTATAGAGTTTGATGCAAAGAACGTCAGCGGCCTGCGCGGCGATGATCGCGTGCGCATCCGCAAGCGAAAGGCAGGCCTCGTCGGCCATCAGCGGCACGCCAGTCGCGGCACGCCGGATCTGCGCCATTCCCGCCAGGTCGTGTCGCTTGACCGGTTGTTCGAGGTAATCGACGCGATACTCGCGAAGGGCGGACAGGACTTGCAGCGTCTCGGCAACCGACCAGCCCGTGTTCGCATCCATTCCAATCGCCACATCAGGCCCAAGCGCATCGCGAACGGCGACGAAATTGGCGATGTCCTCCTTGAGGCCACCTTTGTGACCGGCCTTCAGACACAAGACCTTGATGCCGAATTCGTGCAGCGCCCGCTGCGCGTCGGCGACCATCCTTCCGCGATCCTCGGCCATGCTGATCGACCATTCCAGCGGAATGCGCACTTGCGAGAGGCCGCCGATCAAATCGTAGACGGGTCGGCCCACCGCTTTGCCGACCGCATCGTGCAGTGCGATATCGAGGACTGCACGAGCCATGAAATTGGCCGGTGCGCGCAGCTCGAACGTCTCGTGGATTGCTTCGATTTCGAAGATGGAGCGTCCGATGAGCTGGGCCCCGCAGACCTCCTTGATCATCGCGATCATCGATGCGTACGTGTCCGGCATCGAATGATGCGGCGCCAGTGGACGGATCTGACCATAGCCGACCACCCCGTCCGCGAAGATCTTCACCAAAACCGGTTTGCCCAGCAGTGTGCCTGGCGCGCCGGTATCGTAAGACCCGGTTGAGCGCTGACGCTGCAGCCGGATTTTCAAATCGGTAACGCGGATTTCGATGCGGTCGATACGCATGTCACGTCTGTCCGAAATAGAGGCGCTCCAGACTCTGCTGCTTCGCAGCGCCCTCGCCACCTTCCCCCAATGCGGGCTCGAAGTAAGGCTTGCTACGCCGCCGCGCCGTAAAATCATCCCAGGCCGCGACTCCGCGCTCGCGAAAATCCTGCATGAAATCGGACAGTGCCGCCCAGATGACGTGATGCGTGAAGCCGGGCAGCCAGGCGATATTCACGCCCAACGCAAGGTGCTCCTCGAGCGCGAGATAGCGTGGTAGTCGTCCCTTCATGAACGAAAACGGTCCACGCACTGCAGCCCGGGCCTGTTTGATCTCTTCGACGGAGTGGGGGGCTTCGAGCTGCACCCAATCAACTCCGGCATCTTCCTTATAGCTCTTCAGTCTTCGCAGAGTGTCTTCGAAACTACTGTTCTCGGCATCGCGCGCATAGCACTGCGCCATGATGACAAAATTCGGATCGAGCTCGTTTTTGATGTCAACCGCTGCACGATAGCGCGCCACCGCCTGCTCGATCGGAACGACAGTAATACCCGCGCTCTGCGTGCGGCGTTTGCCTTCGATAGGCTGGTCGTCGATGCGTATGCCGGCAATGCCCGCGCGAATGCATTCCTTGACCAAGCGGCGGACCGCCATGATCCCGCCATGACCAGTATCGCCATCCATGATGATCGGAAATTTCACGGCCTGAGCGATCCATCCGGCCACCGTGACGCATTCCAGCATCGTCAACGTGCCGACATCCGCCAAACCTGTGTAGCCGCCGACGACGCCGCCCGTTCCGACAAAGCCGACCTCGCAGCCCGCCTTTTCCATAATGCGCGCGCATGCCGCGGTCGGCGGATGCATGACGGCAAGGACCTTGTCGCTGCGATTGAGGAGTAACCGAAGTCGCGCGGAGGGGCTCAATGCGATGGGCTGATTGCTGGACATTGTCTCTATCCCGTAAGGCGCGCTTGCGTTGACGCATCAATCAACACGATTTAGGCTGACTGACAATGAAATAGTATTCCATACAATGGAACGACATGGCGTCGAACACCTCCACTAGAGCTATGGAAACACTGCCAGCCTACGTTATCGAAGCGGAAGGCGTGCGCCACGCCTACGAAGGCCAGAACGGATGGGTGCGTGCGCTGGAGAACTTCGGGATTCAAATTCCACGCAATGAATTCCTGTGCTTGTTGGGTCCGTCAGGTTGCGGCAAGAGCTCGTTCTTGCGGATGGTCAGCGGCCTGATGCGGCCGCTTGAAGGAGAGATCCGCCTCGAGGGCAAGCGTATCGACAAGCCGGGTCTCGACCGCGGGATCGTATTTCAGGAGCCGGCGCTATTTCCCTGGCTAACCGCGCTGCGCAATGTCGCTTTCGGTCTCGAAATGTCGGGCATGGACAAGAAGGTCGTGAACGATCGGGCGGCGGAGGTTCTCCGGATTGTTGGCCTTGAGCGCGCGATGCATCTGTATCCGTATCAGCTTTCCGGAGGGATGAAGCATCGCGTCGCCGTGGCCAGGGCGTGGGCATTGAAAGACGCATCGCTGCTTTTGATGGACGAGCCGTTCTCCGCGATCGACGCCGTCAACCGGATGACCCTTCAGAGATACTTGGTCGACGCGTGGCTGGCAGAACCCCGCACGGTCATCTACGTCACCCACGACATCGACGAGGCGATCTATCTTGCCGATCGAATCGCGATCATGACGCCCTCGCCAGGCCGCGTGGGCAAGTACGTCAAAGTCGATCTGCCGCGGCCCCGTGATCGTAATTCGGGGGAAGCGACCCGGCTTCGCGCGGAGCTCACGGAAACAATGGAGCGCTTTAGCGGCCAGTAAGAGCGGCAACACGTGAAAATAAATGCCGACGAGCGACGTCGGCACTCAGGAGGACGCGATGACAATTTGTTTCAGCCGCAGGGGTTTTCTCGCATCGGGATCGGCGTTCGTTGCGATGCCCGCCGTGGTGTCGGCAGCCGGCCCGGACGTGGTGCGATTCGGCGTCTTGCATCCGAATTTGACGACCGTAATTCACGAGATCGCGAAACGCACCGGGGCCTATCAACGCCACAACCTCAATGTGGTCGAGACGCGATTCAAGTCGGGTCAGACTGTTGAGGGGGTCGAGCAGCTCTGGCGCGGCAACCTCGACTTTTACATGGGCGGAGCGCCGGAAATTCCGCGCCTGAATTCGCGTCTGATCGAGTCCGGCAGCCCGGCGCCGCTCGCTGTCGTCAGTGGTGCAAATCCCGGCCACACCAGCTTGGTGTTGTCGAACAAACTTCATCCGAAAACAATCGACGAGATTCTGCACAGCCCGCTTCGTATAGCGGTTTCTTCTCTGTCTTCGGTTCATCTTGCTTTCTTTCGCGGTTATCTGCTCGCTGAGAAACACCTACTTACAAAAGATATTGCTTGGCAATTTCTCGCCGTGCGAGGCGGCGACATGGTGCCGGCTCTACTAACGGGCCAGATCGACGGGTTTTTACATTCGGAACCGACGACGACCCTCGCAATTGTCAACAATGCCGGGCATCTGTTCATGCATGCTGCGGACGGCGATATGGGCCCCAACCCACCGCCTGCGACCTTGATGGGATCGCGCCGTGACTTTATCAAAGATAAGAACGAGATCGCGAAACGTTTCATGCGAGCGATTTTCGACGCCAATGAAGCGTACGAAAAGGACCCGGCCGCGATGGCACCGGTTATTGCGGAGTGGAGTGGCCAGGACGAGAAGATCGTGCGTTTGGCCGAAAAGCGAATGAACCCAGTCACGAGCTTGACGCACGCTCAAGCCGAGAAATGGTGGGATTTCATCGGCAAGGCCATGATTGAACGCGGGGAGCTCAGTCCGAAGCTGCGTCCCTTTGAAGACATTTTCGATCTGAGCCTGCAGCCGCTGGGACACACATGAACACCGAGGCGCTATTAACAGAGCGAATTCCAGCGGTCGATTCGGACGCCGAGGTGCTGGCTGCCGCGGAGGTCGGCTCAAAATTATCGGAATATAGCCAACTGCGGAGGAGGCGAGAACGTTGGCGCCGCTTCCGCCGCGGGGCGATCGGCGTCGCGTTCGTGCTCTGTGCGTGGCAGTTCATGGCAGTCGCTTATAATCTTCAGCAGATCTTGCCGCCGCCTTTGGTGGTCGCAAAAACCATCTTCAATGCGCTGACGATGCACTACGATCAGCGTTGGCTCTATGGTCCGAATATTTACGAGCACCTAGCCGCGAGCTTTGTCCGGGCGATCTCCGGATTTGCGGTCGCGGCGGCGTTCGCCATCCCGCTTGGATTGTTGGTCGGGCGCATCGGTGCCGTTCGCGAATATGTCGATCCGGTCATACGCTCCCTTTATCCGATTCCCGGCATCGCTTGGATTCCGCTCGCGATCCTGTGGTTCGGCCTCGGCAACACGGCGGTGATCTTCGTCGTCTTCATTGCCGAGTTCTTTCCGCTTTATTTCAACACCGAGGCCGGCGCGCGGAGCATCAATCCCATTCTGATTGACGCGGGCCGTTGCTTCGGGGCGACGCGCCTGATGCTTTTTCGCCGAGTGATTCTTCCCGCAGCGATCCCATACATCATCACCGGAATGCGGATTGCCCTCGGCGGTGCCTGGCGCATGATCGTCGCGGGCGAAATGCTCGCCTCCCAGTCGGGTATAGGTTCAGTTCTGATGGAATCGCGTTTTCAATTCCGCGCTAACGATTTGATGATGGCGATGATCCTGATCAGCATCGTCGGCTTTGTGACGGAAAAGCTCATTGTCGGAACACTAGAGAAGAAGACCACCCAGAAATGGGAAGTGAAGGTTCTTTAGGGGGCATCCTCAAGTGCATGCGATATCGAAAATAATTGCGCGGCATGCCGAGCGAAAGTCGGTTGAAGTCGGCGAAATCGTCAATGTGGTGCCGGATTACGTCATGCTCAACGATAGGGGCGCCGCACGCGCTGCCGATCTGATGGCGAAAATGGGAGCCGACAAAGTTTTCAATCCGTCGCAGGTCGTGGTGGTTTTCGATCATCATTATCCGCCAATTCGCCAGCAGGATTCCGTTGCGCAAAAGAAGATTAGAGAATGGATCAAAGAGCAGACAATCGAAAAATTCCATGCCGGTGAAGGCATCGGGCACCTCCTGTTTCCGGAGAACGGGTACGCATTCCCCGGTGCGCTCATCTTCGGAACGGATTCGCACACCGTGACGAACAGCGCATTGGGCTGTGTCGCGACGGGGATGGGGCACTCGGATATCGCATCGTATCTGGCGATCGGATACAATTGGCTTCGCGTGCCCGAGGTCATCCGTTTCGATCTGCATGGCCGGTTCAAGCCGGGCGTCTACGCGAAGGATGTCGCTTTGCGGATCGCGCAGCTTTATGGCGAGGATGCTGCACCATATCTCGGAGTCGAGTTTGCGGGGCCGCTTGTCTCCGAACTGCCGATGTCCGAGCGCCTCGTGCTCTGCAATATGGTCATCGATTTCGGCGCCAAGACCGGTTACATCCAGCCGGATGACACAACGCGCCGCTTCATGGCGGAGCGTGCGCCGGGGCGAAGCTGGACGGCTGAGACGACGGATTCAAAGTCGGACTACAGCCGCATCATCGAACTCGACGTCTCCGAAATCGATTCCCTCGTCGCGGTGCCGCACAATCTCTCGAACATTCAGCGCGCGGCCGACCTCTCGAACATTCGTGTGGATGAGGCGATCTTCGGGACCTGCACAGGTGGTCGCATCGAAGACTTCCGCGTGGCTGCCGCCATCATGAAGGGTAAAAAGCTCGCTCCGCGTACTCGTATGATGATTAACCCCGGCTCACGAGAGACCTATACGAAGGCGCTGCAGGAAGGCCTGATCAACATCTTCGTTGAAGCGGGCGCGACCATCGGCGTACCCGGTTGCGGTCCGTGCACCGGCTGCCATCAAGGAATGCTTGCGCCTGCCGAAATCGCCATCACCAACGCAAGCCGCAACTTCAAAGGCCGGTTTGGCAGCCCCGAGGCGTTTGCCTATGTCGCATCGTCTGCGACCGTTGCGGCCTCTGCGATCGCCGGTCACATCGTCCCGCCAAGCGAATTCATGCAGCAGTAAGGGGATGCTCGTGCAGATATCGGGTTCGGCTTGGGTCTTCGGCGACAACGTCAACACCGATCTCATTTTTCCCAAGATGTGGTTTCGTCCGACGTATGAACCGGGGGAAATGGCTAGTCATCTGATGTCGGGCATCGACGCCGAGTTTGCCAGCAAGGTGCGGCGCGGCGACATCATTGTTGGCGGCGTGAACTTCGGATGCGGTTCGAGCCGCGAAGAGGCGGCTGCGGCGATGAAGGAAGCTGGCATTGCGGCGGTCGTCGCACCGAGTTTCGGACGGTTATTTACGAGGAACTGCATCAACGTCGGGCTACCCGTCATCACGTCCGAGAAGATCGATCAGCAGGTCGTCGCGCGAGACGTGCTGGAAATCGATCTCAGCCAAGGCACTGTCAAGGTCGTGCGCTCCGGCTACGTCGGTCGCGTGCCTCCGATGGCGGGGGAATCGTTGAAGTTGCTCCAGGACGGCGGGATCGCCAATTACACGCGACGTGTGCTGGAGCAGCGCCGAGCGGCCCAAGGGTAAGGCCGGTGAACAAAATCTATATTGCCCTCGCTTTGGCCGTCGTCCTGTCGCTCGGGTCTCCGTCGTCACAAGCATTCGCGAAATATCCCGAACCGGGCCGCCGGATCACGCTTGTCGTGCCGTTCTCGGCGGGTGGCTCTAATGACATCCTCGCCCGGTTCATTGTCCGCAAGATGAGCGAGGACTGGCGTGTGCCGGTTGTCGTGATGAATGTCGTGGGCGCCAGCGGCGCGATCGGCTCCGAGCGCGTGGCGCGTTCAGAGCCCGACGGTTACACGATCCTGATGTTGTCTTCGAGCTTCACCATCAACGCGGCCGTGATGGACAAGCTGCCCTACGATCCGAATACGAGCTTCGGAGCCGTCGCTTTGCTCGGCAAAGCCCCGATGATGCTTGCGGTGACGAAGGGGATACCGGTTTCGAACGCGGCCGACGTGTTTGCCTATGTTCGTGCAAACCCGGGCAAGCTGAACTATGGGTCGCCTGGCGTTGGAAGTATCAACAGCATGGCGATGGAGTTGCTCAAGCAGCTGGGCAACTTCGACATCAAGGCGGCGCCATATCGGTCAGGCAACGAAGCCGTCAACGATCTGATCGGCGGCCATCTCGACATGTTCATCGGTAGCCTCCCGCAGATGATGTCTCTGGCGCGCGCGCAGGCGGCGACCGCCGTCGCGGTGACAGGT
>NZ_DATEPI010000310.1:0-11970 GCF_035273305.1 Bradyrhizobium sp.
CTCGATCATTTGACGGCGCTCGGAATCATCTTCCGATCCTTCCTGCACGATCTTTGCGGTCCAACTGTCACCTTCGGGCTGAACCGAAATCATGATGTCGGTCGGATTGTCGCAAATGTCCTCCATTTCTATCCTGATCGCGGCCTCAAGTTCAGCCGCGGTTTTGCTCGGCTTTTTCATTGCGCGTATCTCGCATCGAATGCGACGTGAAGGAACCAAAATTGACACGGCGCACTTGTATTCACTTGCGTGCTCAAGCAGGAGGTTCAAGATGTTCGGGAAAATTGTTGGCGCGGCAGTTCTGTCCGCGGCCATTGCGATCCCCCTTTCCGCATCGGCTCAGGGTGTGCCCGGTGGTGTCGAACGCGGTGCGCGAGAAGGCGAGCGCGCTGCCGGCCCGGTTGGGGCGATCATTGGCGGCACGATCGGAGGCGTTGTCGGCGGCGTCTCGAGCATTCTCGGCGTGGACGAGCGTCCTCGCTTCCGCCGGTATGTCGTCGAAGAGCACCTTCCTTCCTATCGCTATCAAGGCGATGTGAGGGTGGGCGCCGTGCTTCCGGAGGCGGGCGTCACTTACTATGAAGTGCCGGCGGAATATCACGTTCGGGATTATCGCTACACGGTCGTGAACGATCGGCCGGTACTGGTCGACCCGCGCACCCACCGGATCGTCGAAGTCGTCGATTGATCGGCCCTCATCGACTGCTCGGCTCAAGTATTTTGAAAAGCCGCTCGCGATGAGCGGCTTTTCCTATGGCTGCTGGCGCGGGCGCGGTGACGGGCCACGATGCCGCCCTACAGTAGTGCCTGTTTTTCATGCGAGTATGCGCGGCGCCTGCGGTTTGTATGCAATGCTGTCGCGCCGTCGCGGACGGGCATCAATCCAAGCCGTTACGTCCGCATCGCGCGACGAGGTCACCGGTAAAGCGAAAGCTCTGGGCGAGCGTCCGGAATGAAGCCGTCGCGATTGGGCATCAGCACCTTCGGCAGGGTCTTCGCATCCATGACCTCGGTCGGCTTGATGATCTTGGCCTCCGACAAGATATAGGAGACGACCGCATAGACCTCGTCATCCCTCAGCGATCCCGGCGCGTTGAACGGCATGGCGCGCTTCACATAATCGAACAATGTCGTCGCATAAGGCCAGTAGCTTTCCACGGTCTTGATCGGCGTCTTGGTCGCCAGCGTGTCGCGACCACCCACCAGCCGATCGCCGCCGATTCCCCGTTCGGGATTGCCCTGCAGCTTGTCGCCATGACAGGCAGCGCAATTTTCGGCGAAAATCTTCGCACCGGCCGTGGCGTTGCCGCTGCCCGCCGGCAATCCGCGTCCATCCGGCGGGATCGAAAAATACCCGGCCAGATCCTGCGGCGTCACGGCGGTGCCGAAGCCGAAATGCGCAGGCGCACCCTGAGCAAAGGCGGCTGACGACATCAGAGCCGAAACAAGAACGAGGGTAGACTTCAACAGGTTGTTACGCATGAACATTGGCGACATCCCCGGTCTCGTTAACTGCCCAGCTTTGAATGGCGTTGAGGTGATAGATCGATCCGAATGGACCATTGGATCCGCGAATGGCGATCAGTTGCTTCAGCGTCGGCTGCACATATCCGGTTTCATCGGTGCAGCGGCTTTGCAGCACTGCCGGCTTGCCGTCCCAGACCCAGGGGAAAGAAAACCGCACGGTGCAGATCGGCTCGGGCGACGAGCCGAGTTGCGCGGGATACCAGCTCGCGCCGCCATCGACGGACACGTCGACCGACTGCACCCTGCCGCGTCCGGTCCATGCAAATCCCTGAATGTTATAAAAGCCCGAACCCGGCAGCTTCATGTCGCCGGATGGGAAGGTGATGACGGACTTGGCATCCATCTCCAGGCTGAACTGACGGGCTTTGCCGTCGGCAAGAAGGTCGGTGTATTTCGAGGTCTCCTCGCGCGTCATGAACGGCTTGTCGCTGATCTCGAGACGCCGCAACCATTTGATCTGCGTGTTGCCCTCATATCCGGGTAGCAGCAGCCGTAGTGGATAACCCTGTTCGGGTCGCAGCGCCTCGCCGTTTTGACCATAGGCGATCAGCGCATCCTTGAGCATCTTTTCCATCGGTATACTGCGCGTCATCACTGCGGCATCGGCACCCTCCGCCAGCACCCAGGCCGAGCCCTCCTTCAAGCCGAGCTCGCGCGCAAGAGTGGCGAATTGCACGCCTGTCCATTCCGATGTGCTGAGCAGGCCATGCGTGCCCTGCACCGTTTTCAACGTTGGCTTGTTCCACTCGGTCAATCCATTGCCGGAGCATTCGATGAAATGCCTGCGGGTGACGGATGGAAAACGCTTGAGCTCGTTGATCGAGAATTTCTTTGGCGTGTCGACCATTCCGTGAACGATCAGACTGTGCCTGGCGGGATCGATCGTCGGGATGCCGCCGTGATGCCGCTCGAAGTGCAGACCTGATGGCGTGAGGTTGCCGAGCATCTTATCGAGCGGCGTCATACTCCAGGACGTAAGATCGTTGGCGGTCGGAAAGCGCCACCGCAGCTCGGCCTCGAATTGCGACCGCGAACCATAGCCGCCGTCAGCGGCAACGGCGCGACCTTGCTCCTTGGTCGGATCGGCCGGCACGTCGAAATGAAATGCACCCGCCGACGCCTTTTGCTCGGCTGCCTGGGCGCGAGCGGATGAGCCCGCTACGCCGGCAACCGACGCCGCGGCGAACAGGAATTTGCGTCGATCTGTCACGCCGGCCTGAGGAAACATGCCCTCTTTGCATTCGCAGGCCTGGTCTTGCGCTTTGGCTTCTTTGTCTTGAGCCTTGCGCTGCGCGATGTATCGCGCTTCGGCCAAAACCATCTCGCTGACAAAATGCTGGGCTTTTTCGTCGTAGATCGCCGGATGTTGCTGCCGCACTGTTCGCTCCCCCTCAGAATTGAATGATCTCACGACTGCGCTCACGTGCGGAACGCGTATCAGGACGAAACGTGCTCCGGCTGCGGAATGATGTCGGAAACATCCCGCGCACGATCCGAATGCGACGTCGGTAGATGCCGGTTGCCATCATTCTTGTCAGGCGGCGCGTACAGTCGCAAGGAAGTTCTGCACTTCGAACTTCAACCGGTTGCTTTCGGTGGAAAGCGACTGTGCCGAAGACAGCACCTGGCTTGAGGCCGATCCGGTCTCGCTGGAGCCACGCTGCACATCGAAGATGTTAGAGGCCACCTGCGTGGTGCCCTCCGCCGCCCGCTGCACGTTGCGAGAGATTTCCTGGGTCGCCGCCCCCTGCTCCTCGATCGCGGATGCGATCGAGGATGAAATCTCCGACATCCGTCCGATGGTGATACCGATCTCCTTGATCGAGACGACCGATTCGTCGGTCGCGCTCTGGATGCCGTTGATCTGCTGGCTGATCTCGCCGGTCGCCTTTGCGGTCTGCTCGGCCAGTGCTTTCACCTCGGAAGCCACCACGGCAAAGCCGCGGCCGGCCTCGCCCGCGCGCGCCGCCTCAATCGTGGCATTGAGGGCCAGCAGGTTGGTCTGGCCCGCGATGGTGTTGATCAGTTCGACAACGTCCCCAATCCGGGCCGCCGCCTTCGACAATTCGCCGACGTGATCGTTCGTCTTCTGTGCCTGCGCCACCGCCTCGTTGGCGATACGGGCAGATTCCTGCACCTGGCGGCTGATTTCGTTGACCGACGAAGCCATCTGTTCAGTTGCCGACGCGACGGACTGTACGTTGCTCGAGGCTTCTTCCGATGCTGAGGCGACGACATTCGAGAGTGTTTCGGTTCGGTCGGCTGTCGATGTCAGCGTATTCGCCGAAGCCTCCAGTTCAGATGCCGCCGAGGAGACGGTCTGAATGATCTTGCCGACCGCGCCTTCGAATTCGTCGGCGAGTTTTTGCATGTCCGCCTTGCGAACTGCGGCCGCTCGCTGCTCCGAGGTCTGTCGTTCCTGTTGCAGTGATTGCATCTCCAGCCCGTTGGCACGGAAGGTTTCGAGGGCATTGGCCATGCGTCCGATTTCGTCCGAGCTCGATGGCGGCCCGACGGTTTCGAGATCGCCGTCCGCAATTCGCCGCATGCTGCGTTCAAGTGCAACCAGCCGCCGTCCGATATTCCGCTCGACATACAACCAGCCGATCAGACCGGCGAGCAGCAACGCCGCCAGCGCCGTGCCTTGCAGAAGATGACGACTGTGGACGATAGTCTCACTTGCGGACGTCGAGGCCTGAGCAACCTGCGCCTTGGCGACCTTCACGTTCGCGGCGACCGCGTCGTTCAAGCCTGCCGAGGCCGCTCGGCTCTCCTCAATGACCGAGACTCGCGCTGCATCGGCGGCCAAGTCGGTTCGTCGAAGCCCAGTCCAATCCTGCTTGGCCAATTTGTCAAACGTTTCGACAAACGGTTCCAATACACCGCGGCTTTCGGGATCCAGATCGTCGAGCGCAATCGCCATGGCGTCGATCTCGCGCGCGATCGTCTGCTGGATGGGTTGGAGGGCCGCATCGTCCGGCGCCACGGTGGTTTGCACGAACGCGGTCTGAAGACGGGCGCTCGACTGACCGATATTGGACAGCGCGACCGAAATAAATCCCAGTGCCTTCATCGAGGCGGCTGCCTGCGCGCGAGCCTCTGAGGTCGCCGAAGGCGATGCCATCTCGCCAATCAATCCGACAGTTCTGTTGCCGCGCTCGATGACGAGGGGGCGCAAGGCGCCGGTCAGCTTGGTATTGAGCTCCGCAGCCTTTTTCGGCAACTCGGCCAGCCTGGATCTCGCCGCCAGCGACTGGCCTACCACGGTATCGGCCCGGATGAGAGCGTTGTTGAGATCAGCCAGCCGGGCTTCGATCGCGGAGGCCGCTTGTGTGTCCAGCGTGCCGACACGCAACCCCTGCAATTCGGCGGTTGCACTGGACAGCGATTCGGCAACCGCAGAGGCCCGGGTCCTTCGCTCGGCGTCAGATGGCGAGTCTAACAGCTGATAGCCGTAGCTCACCAGGCGGTCGACACGCCTGGCAAGCGATAAGGAGCCCTCGATCTGAGGCAGCTTGGCGCGAGCGATATCATTGATCGCCCCATCCATCTGGTCGAATGCGATCCAGGCCACGCCCGCCGAGACGATAGGGAGCATGCCTATGGTCGCGAACGCGGCGCAAAGCCGTTCTCGAACACCGAACTTGGCTTTCATGGACTTAGGCCTTGGCAGGTGCGAAGGAGTTATCGATCATACCCGCAACCACTTTATCGATATTGACGGCTTCGGGAATGATCCCGCTCTTCTTGAGCACCTGACCGGCCGCCGTGATTGTGCGCTGTTGCGCGGTGCCGATCGTCGAGTTTCGCAGGTCGGTTCGTTCCAACTGTCGCGCCGCAACGGCATCGTCGATTTTTGCGGCCGCGACTAGCGCCGCCCGCAGCTCATCCGGGTGCTCGTTCGCATATAGCCTGGCCCGATCGTAGAGCTTCAGCACGCGCTTGACCAATTCGGGTTGGGCTGCCGCAAAGGCTTCGCGGACGTTGAGGATTCCGTAGGTGTTGAGCACCGGATCGCGGAACAGCAATCGGGATTTCGCTACCAGTTCGCTCTGCGCCATGATCGGATCAAGGCCTGCCCAGGCGTCAACTTCGCCTTTTTCCAGAGCGGCTCGACCGTCCGCGTGCGGCATGGGCTTCAGCACGATGTCCTTGTCGGTCAAGCCGACGCTTTCCAGCGCGCGCAGGCAGAAGATATGCGGATCCGTGCCAGGGGTGGCGGCGACCTTTTTGCCCTTGAGCTCAGCAAGGCTCCTCAGCGGCGACGCCGCGCCGACAACCAGCGCGGTCCATTCCGGGCGCGAGAACACGTAGATCGACTTGAGCGGATTGCCATTGGCGCGCCCGATGAGAGCCGCAGCACCCGCGGTCGATCCGAAATCCGCTTTATCGTTCTTCAATAGATCGAGGGCGACATTGCTGCCTGCGCTTGGAAGCCATTCGACGCTGATGCCGTCGCCGGTCAGTTCCTTCTCCAGGAAAGCGTTATTTTTGAGGATCAGACTGACCGGATTATAGGTCGCAAAGTCCATCCGGATGGTTTTGACCGGCTCTGCGCCGAGTTTGCCTGTCATAACCGCGAAGGCCGTGAGCGTGGTCGCTCCGGCGAGAAACGAGCGCTTGGTGATGGACATGCTTTTTGCCTTCCTGTTGAGGGGCGTTTTTCGAGCAGCCGTCAATCAAGCGATTTCAGATGCGACAGCGAGTTGCGGCGCATGCTTACCGACGGTTTTGGAGAGTTGGTCGCAGAACACGACAAGGGCGCAGAGCGGGATTTTCTTCGTTGATACGCCTTATGGTTGTATCGCGGACCTGATTATTAGGCGAAGTCGATTTAAGATTTGGTTACGGAAATTCCGCGCGGAATACTGATTGCCCACGCCGGATGAAATGATGACGCTCGCCGCCCGCTGCACGCGGCACCGCCGAGTTCGAAAGCTCAGGCTACCAATCCGCTCATCGGCTTCAGCTTTGCGCTTTCGGGAAACACGGTTTGAGCCAGCACGGGTTCGCTGATGCCGAGATGATCGCGCAGCACGCCTTTGATGATCGCGCGTAAATCGGTTGTTGGTGCAAGGTCACGACCTTCGTAGAGATTGCCAAGCTTCAGCCCTGGCCAGTCGGAAATAATTCGCCCGCCATTCACTGCGCCGCCTGCGAGCAAAGCCACCGTGCCGGTGCCGTGATCGGTGCCGTCGGTGCCGTTAATGCGCGCCGTGCGGCCGAACTCGGTTGCAACCAGAATCACGGTGTCACGCCAGCGATCCGCCAGTCCGCTCTCGAACTCGGCCAACGCGCTATCAAGCCCTGAAAGCAACTGTGCCGACCGGCCGATCGGGCCGCCCTCATTGGCATGAGTATCCCAACCGTCAAAGGCAAGCGCGGCGATGCGCGGGCCAGTGTCGGCTGCCATTAGTTTGGCTGCGCCTCGTGCGACGAGCCGCATTGCGCTGGGACCATTGCCCCGCGGTTGCGGCTTCATGTCCTCGATTCGCGCGGCCTTATCGAGCTCAAGGCCTTGCGATAACGCGGATGCCAGCTTCGGATCGCGGTGATTATAAAGTGAGAGGACACGCATTGCGGTATCGTCTCCCGCTTGCGGCAGCGCGACCGGCGCCCAGCCGACCGTCGGTGCGGCGCCGCGCAGCACCAAAGGCGCGGTCGGACCGACGGCAAGGGCGTTCGTCACTCGCTGGCCGGGGGGAAGAGCCTCTAGTGCGCGGTTGAGCCAGCCCGATTGCACCCGCCCTGGACCGGGAAATCCACTTTCAAGCACGTCCTGCCCATCAAAATGCGAGCGATCCCGATAGGAGGTCGCAACCGCATGAACGACAGCAGCGTGTTTCTCTTTGTACATGCGCGCGAACACAGGCATCGCCGGGTGGAGCGCGAAAAAAGAATCCAGCATGGTTGCCGGGTGCGCCCCGTCCGTCGTCAAGGCGATAGAGCCATGGAGGCCCGCATAATCGGGATCGCCGATCGGGGCGACGGTGGCCAGTCCATCCAACGCGCCGCGCAAAATCACGACAACCAGCCTCGGATCGCGGCCATCGGCGGCACCTGCGAATCTCGGCAAATAGGCCCAGGCAGCGAACGATGCCCCGCCGAGCAGCAGCGCACGCCGCGAGGTTAGGGTTTCCCATTCCATGGTCACCTCCTCTGGAATTCCGGTGACATCAGCAACAATGCCATGGCCTGCTGCCGCGATTCCGCATGTTCAATCGTTTGGCGCGTTTCTGACGAAACTGCGTCCGCAAGCGCGACTTCCATGAGATCGCGCGGATCGATATTTGGAGGCAGACGCGATGCTATTTGTGCCGAGATGTCCAGCCGAAGCTTCATTCCCTCCGGCGCGGCCCAGGCCGCGTTGGTATCAGCAAATCCGTTTGGCCCGGCCGGTGACCACAGCGGCTGACCTAACGCGTTCAGGCCGGCGAGGTAGCGCCCTGGATCGTCGGGCACTTGCGCCAACAACCGCCCTGTCGCGACCAGGAATTCATACGGGCTGCGAAGCTTGTTCAGAGGCGTCCGCCAAGCCTCATCGGAATCGACAAGTGTGATCGTCAACGCTTTTAAGTCGCCATCAGTCCTGCGAAAGACATCCTGCAGCTTCGCGACAAGGATGGGCGGAGGATCGTCAGCCACAAAATGGCGCACGAACTTGGTTGCGATGAACTTTGCGGTCGAGGGGTGACGGGCGATATCCGCCAGCGCCGCCTCGCCTTGCGCACGGCCCCTGTCGTCGTAAGTTTTTCCAAGCAGCTGTTGGGCTCCTGGCTCGTGCGCATTGGGGTTGAACACGAAGGTGCCGGGGACGCCGAGTTGTCCCTGCCGGCCGGCAAAGGTCCAGCCCGTGATGATCCGCGCGAGCGAGGTCACGTCCGCCTGGCTATAGCCGCTGTCGACGCCGAGCGTATGCAGCTCCATGATTTCGCGTGCGAGATTTTCGTTCAGACCGCGCTTCCGCTTTCGGCCGGCGCGAGAGTCAGGACCTATCGATTGCTGATTATCGAGAAAGAAAAGCATCGCCGGATGCTGCTCGACCGCCTGGAGCATATCGCCAAACCGTCCGAGCACGTGCGGACGGATCGCCTCGCGTTCGAAGGCGCCGGCCCAGATCCGCGCCAGCGCACCTTTGTTGGCAGAGATGCAAAAGTGATTGGACCAGAACGCTACCAGCCGCTCCAGAAATCCGCTTTCGGCAACCATCGCGCGCTGCAGCCGTGCCAGCGCTTCGGCGCGGTACGTTTTCTGGATGATGTTCAGCGGTTGCTCGGGCTGCCTCTCAGGCTTGGTTTGCATGGCTTCGTTCGGGGCCATTGCATTGGCATCGCTAGCACTCGCTGACCCTGCGCCCCCCGATCCGTTTGCGGACATCTCCGGGGCCAGGTCGGCCGGAGACTGTCTTCGCGATTTCGCCTCGCCCTCGCGCGCCTGCTTGACCTCGCGTTGATAGGCGAACGCCGTCTCGGCCAGTGCAGGTGTCGATGACAGGCCCGGCAATTCGAGCCGCGCACCGCTCGGCCGATTCAGCTCGGCTTTGACGAACCCGTGCGGATCGGAGGCCGCATCGACGAAATCGTCGGCCGCTCCGCCGCGCGCCCCAAGTCCGAAGCGATGAAGTGCCACGAGGGCGGCTTGCGAATCGCGTGCCATCGAAGTGTCGTGGTTGTTGGCGGAAACTATTCAGGTTTACCGTCGACCACTATAACGTCATTGCGGATGAACCGGAGGTGAAGAACGCCAAATTGATCTCGTCGATCGCCCAACGCCCTAGCTGGAACGCCGGCGGCGCTCGCGCGCTACGCCAGCGGATACGTTGAGCGACCACGCCTGATTTGATGTTAACGCGATTATCGATGCGGTCCACCTTCGGTGAGCGCTCGGTGTCAAGGTGTGATGGCATTGTCAGCGAAGCGCCGGTCCGGTTTGGGCTGAGCGCGCAGCAGGAGATAGAAGGCCGCGAAGTGCGTGATCATCAGTATAGGCACGTAGAGGATGGGGATGGCGTAGGTGGACCCCAACTCTCCAGCCAAGGCTGCAAGGCCGAGTTGGATGGCTCGGTAGTAGTCCACGACAATGTCGAGAGTACCGACGACATTAAAGGCGACGACGAACAGCCAAAAGGTGAAACGTTGTCGAGCCATCAAAAGCGCCAGCATGGCCAGCAGTCCGGTGGCGAAGTCGCCGTAGGCCGCGAACGTCGCAAACCCCGCCGGCAGATTGCCGACGACGCCCGGTAGGATGAAGACCAGACCGAAGAAGCGAAAGCTGTGCAGCGTAGCGATGGCGCGATGAGCGTCGATGCTGTCCATCGCCCTGAGTCTCGGCCAAATGTATGCACCGAACAACAGCAGCCAGGCGACGTAGCCTAGTAGGAGATGAATTCGGAAAATCGTTTCCGGGGACATGATGGCCTCATCTGGTGTTGACGCGCGGTTTAAGAGCGTCAGCGGCCACGAAAGGCGGGAGCGCGCCTTTGCTCGAGGGCGCGGAAATACTCTTGGTGATCGTCGCTCTGCGCAAGTCGGGCAAGTTCGGGCAGCAGCGCTGCGAAGGCAGCTTCTTGTCCTTCGTTGAGCGCACGACGCGCCGAGTCGAGTGTCGCTCGAATGCCGAGGGGGGCTGCGACGGCAATCTTGCGCGCGACCTCGATCGCGCGATCCAGCTGCTGTCCGGGCGGGGTCACGTATTGAACAAGACCAAGTCGATAGGCCTCATCGGCACCCCATTCATCACCGGTCAACATGTATCGCATCGCATTACCCCAGCCTGCCTCGCGAACGAACGCGATCGTCGCACCGCCAGCCGGGAAATGACCTCGGGTCACTTCTCCCTGGGCGAATACAGTATCGCTCGCGGCAACTCGTACGTCAGCAGCGAGAAAAAGCTCATGGCCTGCGCCCTGGCACTTGCCCTGAACTGCGACAACTAGCGGTTTCTGTCGATGCGGCGGCACTGTGCCGACTGGGTTGATGAACTCGGGAGTTTCCGGGAAGCGACCGGTACGCAGGACCGGTGCCCAGCTTGCAGCATCGAGGATGCCTCCCACAAAGTCAGGTCCTTGGGAATAGAGGACTCCGACACGCAAGCTTTCATCGTGGTCGAGCAAATACAACAAGCGGCCCAGGCCGATAACGCTTGAAAGCTCGACACGATCTGACTCCTGCCGAATCCCGATCAGCAGAATCGAGCCGTCCAGCCGGTCTACTTTAACGTTGTTAGGAATCGCTGGTCGGCCCATCGGAACGGACGCGTCCGGCGACTGGTTCTGGGCGAAGCTCGTGCGGCTGGCAGCTAGCGCCAGGGCCCCTGCGCCGGCCGCCAAAACCGCTCGGCGATGGAGGTGATTGCGGTCACGTGTGCGTTCCCGAACGTTCGTCATTGCAGGTCCCTCCGACGATTTTCAGTTTTGGCGCGGCTCCAACGCCGAGCTTTTTTTTCGAAATTGCCCAACTCACATAGCGGCACTTCGGCTGAGCGACTATTCGCTATAAAGTCGATGAGCTATGAAGTGGCAGTTCACAATCAGACAGGACGCTCGACGGCATGGAGGCTTTGCCATGGCCGCGCCCCTTTCAGTGATGATCACGATCTCGACCGGGCAGCTTGTTTGCCTTCATCCTTGTGGCTGAAGGCACTTCAGGCAAGACTGGCGGTATGATCAAAGCCCATGCGGTACCCGTGCCGTACGACAGCGTCCTGGCGCCGCTTTATGTGGGCGCGGACCTGCTGGATGCGTACGCGATTCAGTTGCCGGTGGGGGCGAACGACGATCTCGAAGTGCTGGCGCGCGCTGGGTTCGAGCGGCAGGCGTGGTGGATTCGCGCGCTGACGCGGGTGCGCGATGCGATCATGGCGACGGTCGGCGTCAAATCGTCTCGCGCGATCGGTGCTGCCGCGGCGGCGCGGGGGCCGGTGATCGGCTTCTTTCCGCTGCTGTCGAAGAGTGTGGGAGAGTTGGTGGTGGGCGAGGACGACCGGCATCTCGACTTCCGAGTCGCGATCCTGCTGCGCACCGGCGCGGCGGGCGCCCGTGAGCTCGTGGTGGTGACGGTGGTGCATTGCCATAACCGGCTCGGGCGGACGTACCTCGCGGTGATCGCGCCGTTCCACCGCCTGATCGCGCGGGCGAGTTTGGAACACGCGGCAAGGAGCTAGATCGAGTCGACGGGGATACGGAGGATTGGTGCGGCTTCCATCCTATTATCGCGCTTGATGAGGCGAAGCGGCATTGAGCGGGGACAGCGAAATGTGCCCGAACCAACGCCTAGACCAGCCCGTGCAGAGTTAGGTATCGAACTGGCGCGCCCGAAGAGATTCGAACTCCTGACCCCCAGATTCGTAGTCTGGTGCTCTATCCAGCTGAGCTACGGGCGCGTTTTTCGCAAAGCCTTTCGGGACCCAAGGGCCGCCGATGCCGCATGCATTCGGAAATCATTT
>NZ_DATEPI010000311.1:0-3344 GCF_035273305.1 Bradyrhizobium sp.
GGTCGAGGCAAGGCGGCTAAGGCCATGTAACAAATCGGTGAGAGAGTTACGTTCTGGACAACAACGGAGATACCCCCGGCCTAACAAAGCACGCGCGCGTTTTTTCATGGGGCGTGCGCTCTGAGGCCCCGTCCAGTTCGCCTCCGCTCTGGGCGGGGTTTTCTATTTTTCAGAGCAGATAACTCGCCTTTAACCGAAACCGCTCATCTGTGGGATGACCCTCTGGGGAGAGGGTCACGCGTATAGAGTAGAGAGCCGTCACTGACCGCCGTCGGTGACGGCTTTTTTGCCGGAACACCAGGCAGCAACCCGACCGAAAACCAAACAGGGCGGCAAACGAAAAAGGCCGCCTGCAGGAAGCGACCTTTCTCCTTGCGGAAGATTGGAAGACCTCGAGGTTAAACGAGCCTCAATTGCGCTTGGCTTTGACGTCTATACGCCAAGAAACCCACACCGAAGAAGCCGACGATCATCATGGCCCAGGTTGAAGGTTCAGGGACGGCCGACATGTTGAAGTCACCAGTAGTAGCGCCCGCGGTGTCACGTGTGATCCCGACCCCGATGGTTAGCGAGAACGGGCTGACGGCAGGCGCCAGTGTGGCGTTCGCGGTGCCGGAGAAGGCGGCGCCGCTAAAGGGACCAGCAGTGCCGAACAGATTTGCAAGCGAAAAATCCAGTGCCGTGTCGCTGGTTCCGCCCCATGCTCGACCGGTGACGGTGCCACTCCCGTTCGAATTCGTGCCAGCCAGGGCCAGCAGGAACGAACCGCCAGTCACGAAGTCAGTATCCGAAGCGAACAGAAAAATTGAACCAGTGCCAGTGGCGGCGAAGGTGAGGTCGAGTTGCGGGGCCGTGGCGCTGCCGAGGACTGGTTTGCTTTGCGCGGCGTCAAGCACGAACGTGTATCCGAAGGCGGACGTCGTCGTATCGATCGCCCCAACCAACGGGCTCGAGTCTCCAGCCCCGTTGTCCTGAATGACGATGGCGTGGGTGGGACCGCCGGAGCAAGAAGAGTTATCGCAAATGGCAGCAACTAGAGACGCGGTGGCAGGAGCCGCGCTCAGCAGAACTGCGGCCGCAGCTACGGTACCTAAGGCAGTAAGGATACGCGACGCCGTATTACTCATTGGTGGGCTCCAATATGCTAAACAAAGCCCCATGGGTTTATTTGATTTAAATTTCTTCTCCTAGTCAATGAAATATAATGGTTAATAGAAAATTTTATTGCCTTAATGGCATTTTAAAGCGGATTGAATACCCGAAAAAGCAGCGACCAAGAAGGTAGCGAAGCTGGAGCGCTCGACAGCACGCAGGAAGGTCGGCTAGCCGGTGTTTTTCATCTTCTCGAACCGGTTGGGGTGCTTCGGATCGCTGGTGATATCGGTGATCATCACACTGGCGCTGCTATTCCTGTTCGATGTATTTCGCTAGCGCCTTCGTTGCCTCAAAAGTCGCCCCGACTTCGGATTTTTGACCTTGACCCAGTCCTTGCATGGCCCGATCGATCTCGCGATGCTTCGACACGATTGCCCCGAGTCCCATCTTGCAGGCTTGCCGAAAGAGGGCAGGGCCGATCTCGCCGGCTTCGTGCTCGTTCAGGATAATCGCGCCGGTGGAGCGCTTCAGCAGCTTGCCTAGCCATAGCTTCCGGATCTGCAGCGTTTCATCACGCATGTCGACGCCGTCATCCGAGAGAAGATCGAACGCGTAGAGCCTCACCTCAGCATTGCGCCTTCCCGAATACAGCGCCGCAAAGTCTGAAATCCCGTCGGGGCCCAGGACAACCGCTTCGCCATCAATCACGAATGAGCTTTTGCGGAGCCTCAGTGCGGCCTGAGTAATCAGCGGATATCGATCGGACCAGTCATAGCCCCGGCCAGTCAAAAGCCGCACGCGCTTGCCCTCACGTTGGACGATCAGGCGGTAGCCATCGTGTTTGATTTCGTGAAACCAATCCGGACCGGATGGAACTTCGGTGCCGCATGTCGGTATGCACGGCAGATACTCAAGCTTACGCAACATGCGGCGTTAGATAGCGCAACCCTTCCGGGATGCGAGTCCTGCCGAGCCATAATGGAGATGTGGCGTTTGCGCCCACCGGTGGCACATAATAGCAGCCGGGAAATCCCGGATTAACCCGCGGCCTTCCTGGAATCGTGGAGAGACCATCTGCAAAATCCGTCGATGCGCAACGCACGGCAATCGATTTACAGACACACTGCAGACACGATCGTTTTAGCTGAGATTAGGTATCTGGAAAAAGTCTTTGATTTTGTTGGCTCCCCGGGCTGGATTCGAACCAGCGACCATTCGATTAACAGTCGAATGCTCTACCGCTGAGCTACCGAGGAATAGGCGAAAGCTTCGTTCGCGCGCGGCCAGCGTATAACAAAGCCCTTTAGCCTTGCAAAGGACGAAATATACGTCGCCGGCGTCAGGTCAAGAGCGCGGAGGAACCGGACGCAAGCGACGATTTATGGGCTTTTTGGACGGGGCGAGGCTCATCGCCCTCAAGTATCTCATCTTAACGCGCCATCAAACGAGCGCAAAACAGTCATCCTCCAGCGCCGTTCATCGTGCAACCTCCATCCAAGCTTTGATGAGGCGGTATTCGACGAGACGATTCGATGAAAGACATCCAGGACCACAACGCGCAAAATTGTTGGCGGCCTGTCCCTTCGGTCGTGCCGACCGCGATACCCGCGATGAGTGATGACGAATGCCTGGTCCGGCTTGCGCAATTCGTGCAGCGGCGCGAGTCTGAGGGCGAGGGCCTTGAGGAGGTCGCAAGACTGATCGGCCGGCTTGCAGCCACCATTGAATAGCGCAGTCCGGCCTGATTGCTGGGTTTGCGTGCAATCGCCGTTGCGTTTGGGCGGCGTTTGTACCAAATAGCGTTCTTCAAGTTCCATCCGGCGGCATTGCCCGCAGGTTTCCCCAGGGTTCGCCAATGTCCGGTTTTGCGACCGCGCGCCAGAAAATGGTCGATGGCCAGGTGCGCACCAGTGATGTGACCGATATCCGAATTCTCGACGCCATGCTCGCGCTTCCGCGGGAGGCATTCGTACCGGAAAGGCTGCGCGCGGTTGCCTATCTGGATCGCGATCTCGAGTTTCGCGAAGAGGGCGCTTCCAGCCGTTTCCTGATCAAGCCGGCGGTGAGCGCAAAGATGCTGCAGGCGGCCGAAATCAAGGACACCGACAAGGTGCTGGTCGCAGGAACAGCACCCGCCTATACGGCGGGGTTGGCCGCAAGACTCGCAAGCCAGGTCGTTGCAACCGAGAGCGACGCGAGCCAGCTGGCGAAAGCAAAGGAAGTTTTTGCTCAGCTCGGGTTGGCTAACG
>NZ_DATEPI010000312.1:0-40768 GCF_035273305.1 Bradyrhizobium sp.
GAGATCAGGAAAGAGAACCAAGGGAATGCTTGCGCCGGAAACACTGACACAATGAACCGCAGAAAATTGTTCTCGCGGTTAGTGTTGACCACGGCAAGCTTAGGCCTGTTCGTGCTCGATCGCGCCGCCAATGCCGCGGACATGCCGACCAAGGCGGCCGTATCCAAAGCCGTCTATGACTGGACCGGATTTTATCTGGGCGGTCACGTCGGCTATGGCGGGGGCAGCTTCGGCCCTGGCACCAATCCGCTCCCGGAGCAAGGCGTGTTTCTTCCGCACAGCATCACGGGTCTGACCGGCGGCTATCAAATCGGCTATGTCAGGCAATTTCCGAACCACGTCGTACTCGGAATCGAAGCGGATGCTACGTTCACAAGCCCGCTGGACGCTCCGGCGCTCAGGCCTGCGCCTTTCAACACGACGATTGATTCCCTGGGGACGGTGCGCGGCCGCGCCGGTTATGCCTTGGGCACATGGTTGCCTTACGTCACCGGCGGGTTCGCCTGGGGACATAGCCACATCGACATCAACGATATCGGCAGCGTCGTCTCGACGCCCGGCCATACTCAGACCGGCTGGACCGCAGGAGCCGGCGTCGAAGTTGCGGTCAGCGGCAACTGGAGTGCCAAGCTCGAATATGACTACATCGAACTAGCGCGGCATGTGTACGACCTGAGCGGCTTCGGGCTGCCGCCCGTCAATGTCGATCCCAACATCCACCTGGTCAAGTTGGGGTTGAATTACCGTTTCGGCGACCATCAACTTTTGGTCCCGTCGGCATCGGGAAGGAGCGCGCTCCCGGAATCGAACGACTGGAATGTGCACGCGCAAACCACGTTTCTTCCAACTGCCTATCCTGCCTTCCGCTCTCCCTATGCGGGGTCCTTCAGCCTGCCGGGCAGCGGACAGGCGCGCGAGACCTGGACCACCACGGCGTTCCTCGGCGTGCGCCTGTGGCAAGGCGGCGAATTCTATTTCGACCCGGAGCTTGCGCAGGGCTTTGGCCTGAACGGCACTCTTGGGCTGGCGGGATTCCCGAACGGTGAAGCGCAAAAAGCCGGCGCGCCTTTCCCCAAATATCGACCTGAGCGCTATTACCTCCGCCAGACATTCGGACTGGGCGGCGAGCAGGAAGATGTCTCCGACGCCGCCCATCAACTTTCGGGCAAGCGCGATATCGACCGCGTCACGCTTATCGTCGGCCGCTTCGCTGTCGGGGATTTCTTTGACGGCAACTCCTACGCCAAGGATCCCCGCGCGGATTTCATGAACTGGGCCATGTGGTCATCGGCCGCTTACGATTTCCCGGCGGACTTGCCGGGATATACCCGCGGCGCGGTGGTCGAGCTAAATCGCAAGGATTGGGCCCTGCGCGCCGGCGTGTTCGAGGTGCCTTCGGCGCCCAATACCGACGTCCTCACTTTCAACACCGGCGGAGCGGCCATCGAATTCGAAGAGCGCCACAAAATATTCGATCAGCCAGGCAAGCTGCGGCTCGGCATTTTCGCCAACCGCGGTAACAGCGGTAATTACCGGCAAGCACTCTCGATCGAAGCCGCCGACCCGATGCTCGACATCAACGCTGTAATGGCCGCCATACGTCGCCAGAACGAAAAATATGGTGTCTATCTCAATGCCGAGCAGCAGATCGCAAAGGACGTCGGGATATTTGCGCGGGCGAGCTGGAACGACGGCCAGAACGAAATCCTCTCATTTAGCGATATTGATCGCAGCCTGTCGGGCGGTTTTTCCATTAAGGGCAGCTATTGGGGTCGGTCGAGCGATACCATAGGTGTCGGCGGCGCGATCAACGGACTCTCAAGCGCCCATCGCGATTTTCTCGCGGCCGGCGGGCTCGGGCTTTTGATCGGCGACGGTCGGCTCAACTACCATCCTGAACAGATTCTCGAGACCTACTACGCCTTTGCCATCGACAAAAATTTCACCGTCACCGCGGATTATCAATTCATCACGAACCCGGCATACAACGCCGACCGCGGGCCGGTGCACATTTTTTCAGGCCGCCTGCATGGCGAGTTTTAGATTCTTCCACCGAACATCTTAGAGTACCGCAGCGAAGCTATCGGCTCGCGCCATCGCCCACGCGTCGCGGTAGCGCGGATCGTTGGTACCGTCGATCAGTTCGCCGGGATTAAGCGAGGGATACAGCCTCGCAAACGACTGAACCTCTGTCGTGGAGGTCCGCTGCGAGAAGTGAATCGGCCGCAACTGCTGCGGATGATCGAGTCCGGCGGCTGCAACCAGTTCCGCGAGCGCATGCAGCGTGGCGTGGTGGTAATTGTAAACCCGCTCGATCTTGTGCGGTACCACCAAGGCCCGATTGCGTGACGGGTCTTGCGTTGTCACCCCGGTCGGACACCGATCGGTATGGCAAGACAACGACTGAATACAGCCGAGCGCAAACATGAAGCCGCGCGCCGAATTGCACCAGTCGGCGCCGATCGCCATCGCGCGCGCCATATCGAACGCGGTCGCGATTTTTCCGGCGGCGCCGATCCGGATACGATGCCGCGCATTGATCCCGATCAGCGCATTGTGGACGAAACTGACGCCCTCGCGCATCGGCATGCCCATATGGTCCATGAATTCCAAGGGCGCCGCGCCGGTGCCGCCTTCGTTGCCGTCGACGACGATGAAATCCGGATAGATTCCGCTCTGAAGCATGGCCTTGCAGATTGCGAGGAATTCCCAGGGATGGCCGATGCACAACTTGAATCCGGCAGGCTTGCCGCCAGACAGCCGCCGCATTTCGGCGATGAAGGCCATCATCTCCAGCGGCGTTGTAAATGCCCGGTGGGTGGCGGGCGAAATGCAGTCCTCATCCATCGCGACGCCGCGAATCTTGGATATCTCTTCCGAAACCTTGGCGGCGGGAAGCACCCCGCCATGTCCGGGCTTGGCGCCCTGGCTGACCTTGAGCTCGACCATCTTGATTTGATCATGCGCGGCCACTCGGGCGAACTCGTCTGGATTGAACGAGCCGTCGCGATTGCGGCAGCCGAAATATCCGGACCCGATTTCCCAGATCAGGTCGCCCCCGTTCTCGCGATGATAAGGACTGACGCCGCCCTCGCCGGTGTCATGCGCGAAGCCGCCCTTTTTCGCGCCTGCATTTAGTGCCCGCACGGCATTTGGGCTGAGCGCGCCGAAGCTCATGGCCGAAATATTGAACACCGACGCCGAATACGGTTTGCTACAATCCGGGCCACCGATCGTGACGCGGAATTGTTCGTTGGCACGAGGTTTCGGCGCCACGGAATGGTGGATCCACTCGTAACCATCCCGGTAGACATCCTCCTGGGTGCCGAATGGCCTCTTGTCGAGCACCATCTTCGCTCGCTGGTAAATCACCGCGCGCGTGTCGCGACTGAACGGCATACCGTCCTTTTCGCTTTCGAAAAAATATTGCCGCATTTCCGGCCTGATCTCTTCCAACAGGAAGCGGATGTGGGCGGAGATCGGGTAGTTGCGCAAAACAGCGTGGCTCTTTTGCACGAGATCGCGAATCCCGAGCGCGGTGAGGGCCCCGAAAATAAGGATCGGGATTATGACGACGTCGAATAGCTTGCGATCTACGATCCCGAGACCCAATAGCAGCGCAGTGACGACGGCGCAGATCGTAAGGACGATGAAGCGCGGCGAGAACGGAAGCAGCAACGTTTCCATGGGTCCCTCAGGCAGCTTCTGCCGTATTATTTGTTGTCGCGACGATTAACCCACCAACAGAACGATGTCATCGAGGATATCCGCCTTACCGACGGATGTAACCACTCATCGGATCGAGATTTCTCGCGGCAAAGCTAGCGAATCCGTAGCCGGCGAATCAATCGGCAGCTGACCCGTCCATTGTCTTTTTTGCAGCGCAATGCGGGCGGTCAATGATTGTGCGGCCGCATCTCATCCGGAATCCCGCCTTGCTGCAATCCCTCCTGCGCCAGCCAGTCGTCGGTGCTGCGGATCGCGCGCTCGATATGGTCGGCGGTTCGTGAGAAATCATATGGCGAACCAACCAGCGGACACAATGGCGGCACCACGTAATACTCGATATCCGGAGCAAGTCCTTCCAACTCGGAAACCAACTGGCGGGCAATCAGGAGGGTCAGCGCATGTAACGCGGTGGCTACGGCGCCGACAGGCGGTGTATGTGTTGAGCAGGCGTAACCCGTCGGCAGAACGATCAGTCGTCGCGCACCCTTCGCAACCGCGACCCTGATCGGCGTGTTCGAGGAGATCGCGCCGTCGGCCAAATAGAAATCCTTGTAGCGGACCGGCGCAAAAGCACCCGGGATCGCGGTCGACGCGATGATCGCCTGCACCGCGGGCCCTTCCGAGAGCACCACGCTGTCGCCCGAAACAATATCCGTGGTGACAATGTGAACTGGGAGCTTGGCATCCTGGAGATCGCGATAGGGTAGATTGTCGTCGAGCAGTTTCTGAATCCCATCATGTGGAATCAGGAAATCGCGGCGCCAGAGAAATCCGAGCAGCGTCCGCCAGGTGACCGGAAACACGTCGTGCCGTTGCAAGCCGCGCCAGATCGTCTCGAGCTGCAGAACGCCCTTCAGCGTGGGATCGCCAGCGTAATAAGCGCCGTTCAACGCGCCGACGCTGGACCCAACCACCATGTCCGCTGATATGTCGTGGGCAGCCAGCGAATGCATCATGCCGACCTGAATCGCGCCAAAGCTGCCGCCACCGGCGAACACAAACGCCGTTTTGGCCGATCCGGCTTCACCAGATACCAGGGAAATCTTGTTCGCTCCACTTCGGCCGCGCAAGGAAAAATCGCGCGATGCCGGCGGCGGTTATAGCAGCCAAGGGAGTGTTCGCGCCACCAACAATGATTGTTGATCGCGCGCACCTCGATTGATCGGAAGCCTCAGGGCAGCGCAGCGGCTCGGAAATCAGCGTTCCACAAACGCCTTCTCAATCACGAAATGGCCGGGCTCGCTGTTGCTGCCCTCGACAAAGCCGCTCGCTTCGAACATCTGCCGAAGCTCTTCCAGCATCGCCGGGCTGCCACACATCATGATGCGGTCGCTTTCAATGTCGAGCGGCGGCTGGCCGATGTCGTTGAACAATTGTTCTGATGTGATCAGGTCGGTGATGCGGCCGCGGTTGCGGAACGGCTCGCGGGTGACGGTCGGATAATACGACAGCTTGTCGGACAGAAGCGGACCGAATAATTCGTCCTCCCGCAACTTCTGGACCAGCTGCTCCCCGTAAGCCAGTTCGGAGACCTGTCGGCAGCCGTGCACGAGAACGATGGCTTCGAAGCGTTCGTAAACTTCTGGATCCTTGATCAGGCTGGCGAACGGCGCCAGACCCGTTCCGGTCGACAGCAACAGCAGGCGCTTGCCCGGAATCAGATTGTCCGAGATCAGCGTGCCGGTGGCCTTGCGGCCGACCAGGATAGTATCGCCCTGCTTGATTTGCTGCAGTCTCGAGGTCAGCGGCCCGTCGGCAACCTTGATGCTGAAAAACTCCAGCTCGTCCTCGTGGTTGGCGCTAGCCATGCTATAGGCGCGCATTAGCGGCCGGCCATCGACCTCCAGCCCGATCATGGCGAACTGGCCATTGAGGAAACGAAAGCCGGAATTGCGGGTCGCGGTGAAGCTGAAAAGGGTATCGGTCCAGTGCCGGACTGAAAGAACTTTCTCTCTATGGAAAGCGCTCATGTGTTCTGTTTTTTCCGATTGGCCTGACGTAGAACGAACGGGTTGCCGCCTCAAAGGAGGCAAAAACCCCTGCAGTGATTGAGGATTTCGCGTTTCAAGTAACGCAATCTCGGAGATAGTCAACCAGGGTGGACGCGCAACTGACCTGCCGGAAATTCTCCAGGTTCATTCAGCGTCAACACTCGATGTTTTGTTCACCGTGGCAGCTGAGAAGCGCAATTACCTTGCTCAATCCGGCGGGTTGCTGGCACTAAGTTGCGGATGGCAAGCTGAGATCAGCCTGCCGCTTGAGACCCACTTGGGACGAACCAGTCATGCTTAACAGCCCGCGCATATTCCTCGATGCTGTAAGCAAATACTGCGTTACGCACGGCATTCAAATCGAGATCAGAGCCGCGGGTTGGCTCGTGGTGATGCGGCGCGGGACCAAGCAGCATCTGGCATTTGGATATGACCTTGGACTGAACAGTTCAGTTGCGCATCGAATTGCGAACGACAAGGCCGCAACAGCGGAAGTTCTGCACGCCCTCGGCATTCCTTGCGTGCCGCACACGGTGTTTTTCAGTCCGCAAATGAACGAGGTCATGCCTCCGCAAGCGTCATGGGAAGCGATGATCGCCATTCTGAGGGCGAACCCAAGCGGGGTCGTCATTAAGCCGAATGAAGGGACAAGCGGCAATTCCGTTTTCAGGGTTTCCAACGGCCCCGAGCTTGAACTTGCGGCGCACAGGATCTTCGCTTCGAGTCCCAGCCTCGCGATGTCGCCTTGGCTCGACATCGAAGACGAGGTCCGCGTGGTCCTGCTGGATGACCGGCCGCTCCTCGTTTACAGCAAGAGCCGGCCCACGATCTTGGGTGACGGCGTCCGCTCTGTGCTTGAACTGGCGCTCGCGGGCATGCCCTACGAGATGCGATCGACCGTGTTTAGCGATATGATCTACAATCTCGATAGCGCCACGCTGAACAGCATTCCACCGCCGGGCGAGCGACAGCTATTGAGCTGGCGCCATAACCTCGACAAGGGAGCGCAACCGGTTCTTCTCGGGGAAGGAAAAGTCCGGGACGATTGCGTGGAGCTCGCCGCACAAGCCGCGAATGCGATTGGAATCCGGTTCAGCTCGATTGACGTTGTCAATGTCAACGGCGCTTGGAAGATCCTCGAAATCAATTCGGGAGTCATGATGGAGGCACTGGGCAGACTGCATCCCGAGCTGGTCTACGCCGCCTACAGCGCAGCCCTGGACAAGGTTTTCGACTAACCGACGTTAATTGCTCGATGCCTCGCTATCGTTGAGGACCTTGAAGGCTTCTTCGAGTTGCGGGGAAATCTGGACGCTGAGCTTTTCGCCGGTGGGAAGGCGCGACACAAACCACTTATTGTACAGCGGGATCAGATCGCGGTTTGAACCGAGCTTGCGGAACGCCCGTTCCACCACCGCCGCCATCTGCGGCTCGCCTTTGCGAAACATGATGCCGTAAGGATCGTAGGACAGATAATCGCCGGTGACGCGAAACGAGTTCTGCGCCTTGTGCCGCGCGATCAGACCGTAAAGCAGGATATCGTCGGTCGCGAACGCGTCGGCCTTTCCGTCCACCAGCTTCTGATACGATTGTTCGTGATCATCGCCCGTGACGATGCTCATTCCGAGCGCAAACTTTTTGTCCAACGCATGTATCGCCTGTTCGTTGGTCGTGCCCTTGGTCACGACGACCGTTTTGCCCTGCAGGTCTTTCGGTCCCGAGATCGGCGAGGCTTTGGGGACCATCAGCTTGGTGCCGGCCACGAACATCAGCGGCGAGAACGCCACCAGCTTCCCGCGCTCGGCATTCGCTGTGGTCGATCCGCATTCAAGGTCGATTTTGTTCTGCGTCACCGCCGGAATCCGGTCGTCGGAGGTGACCTTGACATATTCGATGCGCAAGTCGGCATCGTCGATTTCCGCGCCGATCTCATCGACGATGGCCTGGCAAAGCTCCAGGCTGTAACCGATCGGCCGGTTGGCCTGATCGAGAAATGAAAAAGGCGGCGAGCTCTCGCGATAGCCGAGCCGCACCACATGCGTCCTTTTGATGTTGGCAAGCGTCGGGCTCAGCCCTTCGTCGATACCGCTCTGCGCTGCGGCGGCCGTAGTCATAAAGACCAGAGCCGCGAGCACGATCGTTGCCGGCATCCACCGCCTCAGGAGGTAGCCCATGGCTCACCTCCTAAGCGGGACCGGCCTGCATGCCCGGCAGTTCACCGGGGATCAGGTCCGGCGGCACGATGTCATCGGGAGCAAGCGCCGCCTCCGGCGCCAGTTCGCCCTCCCATTTCGCGACGACGGAGGTCGCGAGCGAGTTGCCGATCACATTGGTGGCGCTGCGTCCCATGTCGAGGAAGGTATCGATGCCCATGATCATCAGCAGGCCCGCCTCGGGAATTCCGAACTGGCTCAAGGTCGAGGCAATCACGACCAGGGACGCGCGGGGCACGCCCGCCACACCCTTTGACGTGATCATCAACGTGGCCAACATCGCAAGCTGCGTGCCGAGCGACATTTCAATGTGATAGGTCTGGGCGATGAAGATGCTGGCAAACGTGCAATACATCATCGTGCCATCGAGATTGAAGGAATAGCCGAGCGGTAGCACGAAGCTCGAGATCCGGGACGATGCGCCGAAACGGTTGAGACCCTCCAGCGTCTTGGGATAAGCGGCCTCGGAACTCGCCGTCGAGAACGCGATCATCAGCGGCTCGCGGATCAAATGGAGCAGGCGGCTGTATCTCGGGCCGATAACCACGAAACCCACGACCACAAGTATGGCCCACAAGATCAGCAGCGACAGATAGAAGCCGCCCATGAAGACGACCAGCTTCCACAATACGCCAAGTCCATTCTTCGAGACCGTCGCCATGATAGCCGCCCACACCGCGATCGGCGCGAACAGCATCACGTAACCTGTGACCTTTAGCATGATGTGCCCGAGGTCATCGATCACCGAAAGTATTTGCTTGGAGCGCTCCGGCATCGCACCCAGCGCCACCGAGAAGAACACCGCGAACACCACGATCTGCAGGATTTCGTTCTGCGCCATCGCATCCGCGATCGAGGTCGGAATCAGGTGAGTCAGGAATTTCTCGATCGAGAACGCCGATACAGGCAGTCCCGTCGCCTGCGCCTTGTCAGGCAACGTGCCCGGGAAATTTGCGCCCGGCTGCAAAAGATTGACCATGATCAGGCCGAGCAGCAGCGAGACGAAGGAGGCACTGACAAACCAGCCCATGGTTTTTGCGAATATCCGCCCAAGCTTGGCGCCGGTACCCATATGGGCGATGCCGCCCACCAGCGTTGCAAACACCAGAGGCGCGATGATCATTTTGATCAGGCGCAGGAATAGCATCGCGATGAGATTGACCGCGGACGCAATGTCGGCGCGGCTGTCCGGAAGATAGCTGAACACCAGCGTGCCCATCACGATGCCGAGCGCCATCGCGATCAGGATGTATTGCGTAAACCTGTTCGACATTTCCAAGCCCCCCACTTCGGCAGGTGGGGAGTTTGGCACATCTCCGCCCCGACGCAACAAGCTTGACGAGCCGATCCCGATAGCCTCCAAATTCCGATGTGAGATCAGACTCCGGTGCGCGGCGGCGCCGGCAGCGCGATTATTTCTGCTCAGACGCATTTAGTACGCGCTTACTACGCGCTCGCCGCATCCATAACGGCCGGAAATCGGGAGAATGTCATGAGCAAGGGTGTCAATCGTCAGGTGCTGCTGGCCGAGAAGCCGGCGGGAAAACTCGGCCCCGAGCATTTCAAGATGTCAGAGGCGGCTATGGCTGAACCGGGGGATGGCGAGGCGTTAGTGCGGGTACGATATATTTCCCTGGACGCCGCGAACCGCGCCTGGATGCACGGCGCAACCTATCGAGCGGCGGTCGAGCCGAACACAGTGATGGCCGGCGGCGGCATTGCCGAAGTCGTGACCTCGAAGGCGCCGGGGCTTGCGCCCGGCGATATCGTCTTCGGCGACACTGGATGGCAGGATTACGCAATCGTTTCGGCAAAAAGCGTCAGCAAATTGCCGAAGATCGACCCGATGACGCATCTTCTCAGCGTCTACGGCATCGCCGGGCTGACCGCCTATTTCGGCCTGCTCGATATCGGCAAGCCAAAGCCCGGCGAGACCGTGGTGGTCTCGGCCGCCGCCGGCTCGGTCGGATCGATTGTCGGCCAGATCGCCAAAATCAGGGGTTGCCGCGCGATAGGAATTGCCGGCGGCAAGGACAAATGCAACTGGTTGACGTCCGAGCTCGGTTTCGACGCCGCCGTCGATTACAAGGATGGCGCGGTGTTCAAGGCGCTTCGCGCGGCAGCGCCTGACGGCATCGACGTCTATTTCGATAATGTCGGCGGCGACATTCTCGAAGCCTGCCTGTCGCTGATGAACAATCGCGGCCGGATCGCCTGTTGCGGCGCAATTTCGCAATATGACGGCGTGCCGTCCGCGCATGGCCCGCGCGGCGTGCCTGGGTTGATAGTGGTGAAGCGTCTCATCATGCAGGGCTTCATTGTGATGGATTTCATGGCTCGACGCGACGAGGCCTTGAAAGATCTGCAGTCCTGGGTGGCGGCCGGTAAGCTGAAGGTCCAGGAGGACGTCATCAACGGCCTTGAGAACACGCCGAACGCGCTGATCGGACTGCTGGCCGGCGAGAACCGCGGCAAACGTATGATCAAGGTGTAATGCTTTCAATCTGAGTGAACCTCAGGATGCCCCATCACGCAAAAACCACTCCAGGAGAATGACGTCTTGCGTATCGCCGTGATCGGCGGGGGCCCTGGAGGTCTCTATTTCAGCTATCTCTGGAAGAAGCGCCATCCCGACGCCGAAATCGATTTATTCGAACAGAACCCCGCAGGCGCCACCTGGGGATTTGGCGTGGTGTTCTCCAAGCAGGCCTTGGAATTCCTGCGCGCCGACGATCCCGACACGGTCGAGGCGATCGCGCCGCTCATGGAGAGCTGGAACAACATCACCCTCAATTTGCGCGACGAGAGCGTCGAAATCGACGGCGTCGGCTTTTCATCGATCGGCCGGCTTGAGCTACTCAAAATCCTGCAACAGCGCGCGGCTTCGGCCGGCGTCGCGCCACGATATGAGACAATGATCTCCTCACTCGATCAGTTAACCGGCTACGACCTGATCGTCGGCGCCGATGGACTGAACTCGTTTATGCGGCGCAGCTTCGAGGGCGACTTCGGCACCTCATTGTCGTACTCGGCCAACAAATTCGCCTGGTATGGGACCACCAAACGATTCGAAACGTTGTCCCAGACATTTGTGCAGACCGAACTCGGCGCCTTCAATGCGCACCACTACCGATACTCGCCTGAGATGAGCACGTTCCTGGTCGAATGCGACCTTTCGACCTGGAACCGTTACGGCTTCGCCGACAAGACTCTTGAGCAGTCCAACGCCATTTGCGAGCGCGTATTCGCCGTGACCCTTGGCGGACATCAGTTGGTGTCGAACAAGTCGGTATGGCGCAATTTTCCGTGGATCTGGAATGAACGCTGGTCGTTCCGAAATATGGTGCTGATTGGCGATGCCTTGCATTCCGCGCATTTTTCGATCGGTTCGGGGACGCGGCTCGCCATCGAAGACGCGATCGCGCTGACAAAGGCGTTGGAATCAGAGGGCGAAATTGCAGCGGCGCTTCAGCGCTACGAGCAGGAGCGCAAGCCGGTCGTGAAAAAACTGGTCAGCGCGGCGCAGACCAGCGCGGCGTGGTACGAGAAATTCCCTGACCACATGCAGCTCGGCCTGATGGACTTCGCATATAGCTACGTCACCCGCTCGGGACGAATTGACGATGCGCGGCTACGTGCGATGTCACCGGCGTTCATGGCGCGGTATGAAGCCTCGAGGCGATCCTTGCGGCAAAGCGGGAGCACGGCATGAGCTCACCACACGCGCAGCCGGCGCGCCCGATTGTCGATCCCGTTCCACGGGACAGCCCCGGTGCAAGGGAGATCGGCTTTACGATCCCGCAACGATACAATGCCAGCCGAATCCTGTTCGACAATGTCGGCAAAGGCCGGGGCGACAGACCCGCGCTGATCGGCCCGCTCGGTAGCCTTAGCTATGCCGAGCTATGCGTCGAGGCGTGTCGCTGGGGCCTCGGCTTCACGTCACTGGGGCTTGAGCGCGGCGATCGCATATTGATGTTCCTCGACGATACGCCGGCCTATCCAGCGGCATTTTTCGGCGCGGTTCGCGCCGGCTTCGTGCCGCTTCTCATCAACACGCTGACACCGCCGGACCTGCTGCAGTTTTACCTCTCGGATTCCGGCGCTGCCGCCGCCGTCGCCGAAGCCGAGTTTTGCTCCCGCTTCGATGCCCAGGCCTGCGCGAATACCGCATTGCGGACGCTGATCGTGGTCAACGGCGCGCCAGGAGATCACGCCGCGCCGAAATCAATTGTCGCGGAAGCCTGGCTGGGTGATTTTTCAGCTGATCTTCCCGAGGCGGACACCGACCGCGATGAAATGGCGTTCTGGATGTATTCGTCGGGTTCAACTGGACGTCCCAAAGGCATCGTCCATCTGCAACACGACATGGCTTATACCGACGCCGCTTTTGCGCGCAATGTGCTGAAGCTCACGCCCGACGACATCTGTTTTTCGGTGCCAAAGATATTTTTCGCCTACGGCTTCGGCAATTCGATCACGTTTCCATTTTCAATGGGCGCGGCGACGCTGCTGCTGCCGGGCCAACCCAAGCCGGCCGCGATCTTTGAGGCGATCGAGCGTTATCGTCCCAGCGTGTTTTTCGGACTGCCGACGCTCTATACTTCTCTGACCAAAGCCAACGCCGCGGCGGTCACGGATTTTTCCTCGCTGCGCATGGCGATATCGGCGGCTGAGGTTCTGTCGGCCGACGTGTTCAACGGCTGGAAGAAATTGAGCGGGCTTGAAATCATCGAGGGGCTCGGGTCCACCGAGGCGCTGCACATCTATGTCTGCAATCGTGCGGACCGAAGGAAACTCGGCGCCGCCGGAATGCGCGTTCCCGGCTACGAAATCGCGCTTCGAGACAGTGACGGGCGCGAAGTTGGTGACAACCAGGAAGGCGTCATGTGGGTGCGCGGCGATTCGAGCACGCCGCTTTATTGGAACCGGCCAGACAAGACCGCCGAAACCGTGCGGGATGGCGGCTGGATTTATACCGGAGACCGTTTTGTGCGCGACAGCGATGGATTTTATTTCTTCCGCGGCCGCGCCGACGATCTGATCAAGATCTCCGGCCAATGGGTCTATCCGCTGGAAGTCGAGCTTTGCCTCGCGGAACATCCCGAGGTGCGCGAGTGCGCGGTGTTCGCAGCCGAGCTGCCGGACCGGCGCATGACTTTGAAGGCCGTTGTGGCGATGAACACCCGCCCCTTCGAGGAGAGCGATGCAACCAGAATGCTGCAGGACTTTGTGAAGGCGAAACTGCTGCCTTACAAATATCCGCGGGAGATCAGGTTCGTGGACGAATTGCCGAAGACGGGTACCGGCAAGATCGACCGGCAGGCGCTGATCAAGATGTGTTAGATCTCTCTTTTAGCGCGTTTTTTCACGCGAACCGGCGTCCACCTCGCTCGAAAACACTCTAGGCGTCAAGCCCGGTGCCGCCATAGAGCCAAGCGAGATCGCGATAGTAATCCTCCGATGTCTTCGCGCTCATGATGGCGTTGCGAATGCGCGCGTGTTCGCCGGAGGGATGGTAAATGTGCTCGCCGATGGCACGGGATAATAGCTGGACCCGCGCGGTCCGCGGAAAGCGCTGTGACTGATAATGTTCTAGCGCGGCTTGGTGATCGTCAGGATACGAGGCGAGCATATGCGACAGGCAAACCGCATCTTCCATCGCCTGACAGGCACCTTGCGCGAAATATTGCAGCATTGGATGCGCGGCGTCACCGAGCAGGGCGACACGGCCATCTATCCAGCGCTCGCTGGGGTCGCGATCGCACAACACCCATAGCTTCCAATTCTTGCCATGGCGAATGATGTTCTGCGCTTGCGCATGCACGTGGGTGAAGCCCTGCATCACCTCCTGTTCGGAAACCGGCTTACCCGCGACTGGCTCCGGTGCGTCGTTGTGATAGGTGACGACGAGGTTGAACACCTTCCAGCCCGAGAGCGGATAATGAACGATGTGGCATTTCGGGCCCGCCCACAGCGTCGCGGCGTTCCAGCGCAGGTCTTCGGGCATCTGTTCGGTCGGAATTACTGAACGATAGGTGGTGTGGCCGGAAACACGCGGCGGCCCGTCGCCAATGACCTGCTTGCGAAGGTTCGACCACAGCCCGTCGGCACCGATCAACAGCGAACCGGTGAGGCGGTCGCCGGAGACGAGATGTGCGGTCACCGAGGAGCCGTCCTGATCATAGCCGGTCACTTCGGAGCTGACGCGCAACTCGATCAGACTGTGTTCGCGACAGGCCTTCAGGAACACCCCATGCAGATCACCACGATGCACCACCGCATAGGGATTGCCGAACCGCTTGCGGAAGGCTTCACGCAAATCGACATGGGTGATTTCTTCGGCCGTGAGCGCGTCCATCAGCCTGAGCTGATCGATATAGACCGCCATGGCGCGCGCGGCTTCGCCGATGCCGAGATAGTCAAAGGCGTGAAACGCGTTCGGCCCGAGCTGGATGCCCGCGCCGATTTCGCCGAGCGCGGCGGCCTTTTCAAGCAGCACCGAGGCAATGCCCTTTTGCGCCAGCCCGAGCGCGGCGGCGAGACCGCCGATGCCGCCGCCGGCGATCAGGACCGGCCGCCTCTCCAGCCGCGCCATCAGTTCGATTTTCCCAAATGTTCGAGCGCGTCTTCGGCGCGCAACGGCACCCGAGACGCCTCGTTGTTGAGATCGACCAGTTGCGTCAATAGCGCCATCAGCAGCTTGCGATCGGCCGGTTTCAGCGGCTGCAACATCCGCGCTTGCGCCCGATCGACTGCGGGCATGACATCGCGCAGCAGCGCCGCGCCTGATCTTGTGAGATACAGCAGCTTCGTGCGTCTGTCTTCGAATGACGGCTTGCGCTCCACATACTGCTTTGCCTCCAACCGTTCGATCACGTTGCCGAGCGTGGAGCGATCGAACGCGATGACCGCGGAGAGCCGGGTCGCGTCGATGCCGGGATGAGTCTGGATCGCGACCAGGGCTGCGAACTGCACCGGCGTCAGTTCGTATTCGCTGCACTCTTCGATAAATATCGACACCGCGATCTGCTGCATGCGGCGAAACAGATAGCCGGGTTTGGTGTAGACCGCATCCATGTTGAGCGTCGAAATTCTATTCCGCATCGGGCTGCCGCTCGGGTGCGGCGTCGGCGAACGCCTTGATGTTCCTTGCCGCCGCTTCTGCCTTCAGCAGGCGCGGAAAACCAGCGAGCTCGACCCCAAACCGCCGCGCGTTGGCAAGCTGAGGCACCAGACACAGATCGGCCATGCCGGGTGCTTCGCCGAAACAGAACGGGCCGGTCTCGTTGGCGAGCAATGCTTCGCACGCCGCGAGGCCCTCCCGGTTCGCCCATGCCGCCCAGTCCGTCACTTTTTCTTTGGCAACACCGAGCTCGCGCAGTCGCGTCAGCACCTTCAGATTCTGTACCGGGTGCGTATCGCAGGCGACAACTTGGGCGAATGCACGCACATGCGCCCGGCGCAGCGGGTCCTTTGGCAGCAACGGCGGCTCGGGGTGAGTTTCTTCCAGCCACTCGATGATGGCGAGCGATTGGGTAATGGTGATGCCGTGGTCCTGCAGCGTCGGGACCAGCCCCTGCGGATTGATGGCGAGATAGGCGGGATCGCGCTGCTCGCCCTTTCGCAGGTGGTGCGGCAAGTGCTCCGCGTTCAGCCCCTTCAGATTCAAGGCAATTCTGACCCGGTAGGACGCGCTGCTGCGGAAATAGCCGTGCAGCTTCATCGGAACCTCCCTGGACTTGTATCGTTGGCTTTCACGCCGGCATTGACGCTATCCATATTGTAAGTATGCTGTCAATCTGTGTCCAAAGAAGCGCGGGAGGCTCGCCATGGAAGCCGTACAGAAGACGCCGGAACGCGAGGCGTTCTATCGCAAGATCGATGGCGAAAATCTCTCTGCGCTGTGGAACGTGATGGGCGATCTGATTACGCCGGAGCCGAAGAGCGCCTGCCGCCCGCATTTGTGGAAATTCGACGCGATCCGCGAATACATGACTGAGGCCGGCAAACTGATCACCGCCAAGGAAGCCGAGCGGCGCGTGTTGGTGCTGGAGAATCCCGGGTTGCGTGGCCAATCGAAAATTACCACTTCCCTGTTTGCCGGTGTGCAAATGGTGGTCCCCGGCGACATCGCTCCGGCGCACCGCCACAGCCAGTCGGCACTGCGTTTCGTGCTGGAAGGCAAGGGCGCTTATACGGCGGTCGACGGTGAGCGCACCGCGATGGAGCCGGGCGATTTCGTGATTACGCCCTCGATGACCTGGCACGACCACAGCAACGAGACCTCGGAGCCGATGTTCTGGCTCGACGGGCTCGACATTCCGATGGTGCAATTCTTCGACGCGTCTTTCGCAGAAGGCTCGAACGAAGACCAGCAGAAGGTCACCCGACCGCCCGGCGATAGCTTTGCCCGGTACGGCCACAACCTGCTGCCGGTCGATGAGAAACGAACATCAAAAACCTCGCCGATCTTCAATTATCCCTATCAGTACACGCGCGAGGCGCTGGAGCGGGCCAAGGCCCGCGAGGAGTGGGACGCCTGTCATGGACTGAAACTGAAATTCTCCAATCCCGAAACCGGCGATTTTGCGATGCCGACCATCGGCACGTTCATCCAATTGCTGCCGAAGGGCTTCAAGACCGCGCGCTATCGTTCCACGGATGCCACCGTATTCGCGGCGATCGAAGGCAAGGGTCGGTCGCGGATCGGCGAACAGACGTTTGACTGGGGCCCGCGCGACCTGTTCGTGGTGCCGAGTTGGCAATGGGTGACCCACGAAGCCGATCAGGATTCGGTGCTGTTCAGCTTCTCGGATCGCCCGGTGCAGCAGAAGCTCGATCTGTTTCGCGAGGATCGCGGCAACGCCTGAACATTCCTTCGGCACAGGGGCGCGAGAGCAGCTTTCAGCGCCAGTGTAACAGCCGCGTTTCCAGCCAATTGATCGCCTTGCCAATGGCCAGGCCAAACAGCGACAGGATCACCACGCCGGCCAGTAGTTGATCGGTCTGCATCAAATTGCCGGCCTGCAGCACGAAGGCGCCGATCCCGAATTCGGCGCCGATCATCTCGGCGCTCACCACCAGCAGCAATGCAATCGAGGCGGTGATGCGGAAGCCCGCGAGGATCGAGGGCAGCGCGCCCGGCCAGATCACGCGACGGACAATGGCTTGAAACGGCACGTTGAAACTTTGGGCCATGCGGATCAGGTTGCGCGGCACGGCATCGACGCCGCTATACACCGAAACCGCCGTGGAAAAGAACACGCCTAGCGCGATGGTGGCGATCTTCGGCTCCTCACCGATGCCGAGCCAAAGTATCAGCAACGGCAGCAACGCGATTTTCGGAATGGGAAACAGCGCCGAGATAAAGGTGATCCCCACTCCGCGTGCGAGGCTCGAGAGCCCGATCGCGAAACCGACGATAATGCCGGCAATCGTGCCGAGGATCCATCCCATTCCGATCCGCAGGATTGAATAGGACAGGTGGTGCCAGAGCGCGCCGCTGGTCGCGAGTTGCCAGATCGCCCGCGAGATCGCAAACGGCGTCGGCAGGAACAGCGGATTGACCAGCCCGGTACTGCCGGCAAGTTGCCAGATGAGAATTGCCGCCAACAACGCAATCCAGCCGGAATAGCGCCCGGCCTTCGGCATAAAACCGGCGCCGCGAAAGCGGACGGGCCGCGTTCCAGAGCCGAGATCCGCTGGCGCCGCCTCACGGTCCGATGGTGCGCGGTCAAGCATGCTGAACCTCGCGCTCGGCATCGATGGCCTGCTCCCGGATCAGCGACCACAGTTCGCTTTGCAGCACGAGCAGTTTTTCACGAGCGCCGATGTCGCCACGTTCTCCTCGCGTCATCGGGATACCAACGACTTCGCGGACGCGGCCCGGCCGCCTCGACAGCACGAGGATGCGATCGGCAAGCCGCACCGCTTCCTCCAGATTATGCGTTACGTAGACCGCGCCCATTGAGCCGTCGGCGAGCAGCCGGATAAAATCCTCCATCAGTAGTTCGCGGGTTTGCGAATCCAGCGCCGACAGCGGTTCGTCCATCAAAAGGATCGCAGGCCGGACCGCGAGCGCGCGGGCAATGCCGACGCGCTGGCGCATGCCGCCGGATAACTGCTTGGGATACATCGCTCGGAAATCCGTCAGGCCGGTCCGGCGCAAAACGTCATCGACGATCGCGCAGCGGTTAGTGATCGTCAGCCCTGTATGCAGCAGCGGAAACTCGACGTTCTCTCCAACCGTACACCACGGCAGCAGCGCGAAATCCTGAAAAACAAATGTCAGAGGGTTACGGCTATCGGCCGGCTGCGCACCACGCAATTGAGCGGCGCCCGCGCTCGGCCGCAGCAGCCCGCCCAAGATCGACAGCAACGTACTCTTGCCGCAGCCGGAGGGACCAACGATGGCGACAACCTCGCCCGGGCCGACGGTGAATGACACGTTGTCGAGCACTTCGAGCGCGCCGAAGCGGTGGCTAATGCGATCGGCAATCAGGTCCATGTTGTTCCGTTCCAATTTGCCTGGTCAGGTAGCATGGCGTGGTGGTTCGAGGCGCGCTCGCGCTCCTCACCATGAGGTTTGCGTTCTTGGCACTTCGCTCCTCATTACGAGGTTTGAGTCCTCATCCCGAGGAGCGCGAAGCGATGCGTCCCGAAGGATGGGTGCGAGAACCGGAAAATCCGCCATCTCAATCCGGCTTCACATATTCTTTGGCAATGATCGCGTCGGCCGTGACGCCTTTATCGACAAAGCCCTGTTGCTGGAGCCATGCGATCTGGTTAGCGACATTGCCGACGTCGAGCTTGCCGTCGGGGTCGATATAGGCGCAGTTGCCGATCACCTGCTCGACGGGCAGATTGGTATATTTCGCGATGATCTCCAACAGCGGCCGGGTCTTCTCATTGAGAGGCGCCTTGCCATCGGAGACAGCAGCCAAGATGACATCATGATATTCGCGATCGGCGCGGGCAAGCGCGGCAAGAAGCCTGGTGACCAGCGGCTTTTCGGCGAGCGTTCTGGTCGAGGCGAACACCGCGCCCAACTGCCACGGCGTCTCGTCACCGACCCAGCCCAATAGTTTGGCCCCGCCATCATCCATCAGCTTGCGCGCGGTCGAGACCGGCAGCAGCGCGGCGTCCACGGTCTCGCCCTTTAGCGCAGCGGCCGCGTTCGAGAGCGACTGCAAGGGGACTATCTTAACATCGCTGAGCTTGAAGCCGTATTTGTCCGCCAGCAGTCCCAACGAGTAGTGAAAGCTGGAGCCGGTCTGTGTCACCGCGACCCTCTTGCCGGCGAGATCGCGGGGGCTCATTAAGCCGGCGGCATAAGCGTTGTTGCTGGCGAAATAACCGATCAGCGGATAGCCCGCCTTCTCGCGGCTCATGCCGCCGATCACCTTTAGCGTGCCCTTGCCAGCGAGGTTGTACAACCCGGCGGTGAATGCCGTGATGCCGAAATCGACATCACCCGACGTCGTCGCGACTGCGATCGGTTGCGCGGCATCAAAGAATTTCAGCTCGATGTCGAGACCGGCGTCGCGGAAATAGCCTTTGTCCTGTGCGATGAATACCGGTGCCGAGGAGGAGAGCCTGAGTACGCCCACTTTCGCCTTCAAGGCCTGTTCGCAAACACCCGCCGTTGGCGCGACAAGCGCGCCCGCGAGTGCCAGCAGGCTCGCCAAAAACATCCCGGCCAAGCGCGAGCGAGAACGCTGCATCACTATTTCCTTCATCTCTAAAGCCCTTTGGGGACCGCTTGATTCCGGCCCAGGAAAGCTCCCCGTTTTCTCAACTCGAGTTGCAGTTTGTTTACAGCGATGTCGCGCGGGATTGTATTGCCGCCCAGCGCCAGGGCCGTGGCGGTCCCGGCGGCTTCGCCCATCGCAAAACAGGCACCCGAAACCCGCGCCGCCGATTGACCGTCATGAGTCATCGAGGCGCAGCGCCCCGCAACGAGTAAATTCTCCAGACCTTCAGGGACCAACATCCGATATGGCAATTCGTTGAACCCGCGAGATTCCGGAATCGGCGGGAACTTGAAGACAACATCACCGGCGACATGGGATTCGATTGGCCAGCCGTTGACGCCGATCGAATCCTCAAAGCTCGCGCAACCGAGCACGTCCTCGCCGGACAGCATATAGCCGCCGACGACGCGGCGGGTCTCGCGAATGCCGAGCTGCGGCGGCAGGTCGACAATGTACGATTTCTCGAACCCTGCCACGGTGCGAAGGAAATTGAAGGCGTTGACGGCCTGACGCCGGCCATCGATTTCGCCGCGCGTCAAATCATCAGGTTCCAGCCCGTTGATGGCAGCGCCATCAGCGCGTGCAAGCTGGGTAAAGTTCACTCGCCACTCTATACCCGAGCGCTGCGGCCGCACGATCGCCGCCTTGCGCGGAAAATGATGCGTGCCCGCCGCTTCGGCCTGCTCCATCAGTGCCGGAATGGTCCGCCACGCCTCGCCCGCCCTTTCCGGATCGATGCCGTTGAGGCGAAACATCATCGAGGGATAAAGCATGCTGCCGTTGTTATCGCCGATCTCGTAACGCGCGCCAGCCCAGGCCGCGAGATCGCCATCACCGGAGCAGTCAATGAACGTCAGACCGCGAACCGCCTGTCGGCCGGCCTTGGTTTCAATGAGCAGGGCGTCGATGCGCTTTTCATTATGCATGACGACGCCGGCGGCGAGCGCGTGCAAAAGGAGTTCGACGTTGTGGGCGGCGAGCAGATCGTCGGCAGCGATCTTGTAAGCAGCGGTGTCGTAGGCCTGCGCAAGAATTTTTCCGAGAATCAGATGAGGCGCATTCAGCCCGCCGAGTTGGTCGATGCGATCAAGCAACTCGGATGCAACGCCCTGCACCACCCGATGCATCTCGCCATATACATTAGCATGCAGCCCGCAGAAATTGGTCACGCCTGCAGCCGTCCCCATGCCGCCGAGGAAACCATAGCGCTCGATCAATAGCGTGCGCCGGCCCGCGCGCGCCGCAGCCACTGCGGCCGCAATGCCTGCCGGTCCGCCGCCGAGAACCACGACCTCATATTCGCCATACAGCGGCACTCGCCGCGCGGGCTCTTCGACAAAAGTTCGAACCAATTTCGGATTCCCGGATGTTCACCGGCCATCATGCCCCGCCGTTGGACATTTAGCTACGCCCGCCCACCCGCTAGGCGCGGCCAGTGTCCCAATTGGCCGCCCTTTTTTCGGCGAACGAGGCCAGCCCCTCCGAGGCCTCCGCGGTCTGGCGCCTCGCCGCATGCATCCGGACCAACCGCGTATAAGCTTCATGCTCCACGCCCATTCCGCCGAACGAGCTTTCCATCGCAAGCGCCTTGGTTTCGGCCATGGCTTCAGGGCCGTTGGCCAATAACTGGTCCACGAATTTGGCGCCCGCGGATTCCAGCTCACCCAACGGCACCACCTCGTGCACGAGACCGATGCGCCGCGCCTCCTGTGCGCCGAAACGCTCGCCAGTGAGCGCATAGCGTCGAACCTGCCGTACACCAATAGCGTCACACAATTGCGGGATGATGATTGCCGCCGTCAGTCCCCAACGTACTTCGGTGATCGAGAACATCGCGTTGTCGGCGGCGATCACCACGTCGCAGGCCGAGATCACGCCGGTGCCGCCCCCGAAGCAACCACCTTGCACCAGCGCCACCGTCGGAATCGGCAAGCCGTTCAGCCGTTGCACGGCTTCGAAGGTGGCCCGCGACACGGCTTCGTTTTCGGCGCGTGATTGCGGTCGCACCGCGTTGATCCATTTCAGGTCGGCTCCGGCCTGGAAGTGCTTGCCATTGCCTTTCAGTACTACCACCCGCAGCAGACTTTGCTTTCCCAGTTCGTCTATTGCCGAAAGCACGCCATGAATCAGGCCACTATCATAGGCATTGTTGACCTCGGGCCGGTTCAACGTAACGGTGGCGACCCCACGTTTGTCGAGGCTCCACAACACGGAACTGTCTGGCATCGCAATCTCTCTGTTTAAAGGTTTCCGATGGGCTCAGGCCAGAGGCCAACTATTTGTAGCACCGATCGGAACCAATTGAACTCGAGCAGCATCGCTATACTTGAGTCGAAGCGTTGGGAGCAGAAAAATGGCTCTGCTAAAACGAGAACTGTACCGTCACCTGAAAGGTCCAGAGGTCACCAACGCGGATCGCTGTACCCTGGTGTTCGATACCGACAGAAAGAGCTTATACGTCGAGCGCGAGATCGCGCACCTGGACACGAACGCCGGCGGCACGATCGACTACCAAACCGCGACCATGGACATCGCGGATTATCTTAAGCAAGGCGGCCAAACCGCCGGGCACAGGGAACTATGGCGGTTGTTGAGGACGCTTTTCAAGGAAGAGAGCGAGCCTGAGAAATTGGCTGGATAGCGTTATCTCTTTGCCAATCTCTTGGGGGTCTTCAGCAACATGCGTCTGGCCTTCGCCGCCGCGCGCTTTTTGATGTCGTCCTTGATCTTCTCGATCAGGCTTCTTGCATCCGGCCTGGGGTTCTTGAGGGCTGAGGTGGAATTCATGGCGTCCACTCCTCCGACGGTCAGCTTTTGAGAGACTATCGAATTTCCAGAACTTGCCAAGACTTTCGCCGGGCGTCCAATCAGGGGCCTCCGATCAGGCGGCGCCATTTTTGCTCCCGTCAGCGACGGCTTGCCCTGGCGTGCCCTCCCAGAGCGTTCTCGCGCGAAGTGGACGACGGTTCGCATGAGGAAAACGCGTCGGAAGAATAAGTTATGGAACCGATGGCTCTAGGCCGGCAAATGCGGCGTGGTATTTGGCTCCAAAGGCTCCTCTGCTTCGGCCTGCTCCGAGAGAATGTCGGCATGGACCGGGAGCGGCTGCCCGATCCAGAAAGGATCGGCGAGATGATCGCGGCGCGGGTTTGTCGTGTTCGGGTGAATCAAAATACTAAGGTCGCCGTGATTGAGCATCAGCCATGGCACGAGCGAAGCGAAGACATCCTTGCCGAAGGCGACTTGAAACATTGCGCGATCGTGAGGGCCGACCTTGGTGTCGTGCCAGCTGCCCAGTCGCACCAGAAAGCGCTCGCCGATCCACAAGCGCAATCGCTCCGCAATATGTCGCGTGCTCGCAGGCTCGTAATAGATGTGGGCGTGATAGCTCGCGATTTCTCTGAGGGATCGCGGAGCGGATACCGATTTCAATTCGACCATCGATCTTCTCCGCCGTCGCAGCCCGATTTCTGATCGAACAATCGGGTCTCAGAGATCTGGCGTGTTCTACTCGGCGGCGTCGAGAATCGTCTTGCCGAGCGTGTTGTCGACCACAACCGGCGTCTCGAAATAGCTGATCTCGGGGGCGGCGCCGTAGCGATCGGTGATCATCTTGCGCCACTCGCTGGTATAGAGACGATCGGCGGCCTCGCGGCTCTCCCACAGATAGCAGCCGCCGCCGGTCCGGCTCTGCTCATCGAACAGGTAATATTTGCGAACAAGCCCGGCCAAGCCTTGGTACTTCGGCGCTGAACCCTGGAACAGTTCGGCGGCTTTGGCGGCGTCGATCGATACGGGCAGCTTGAAACGGACAATGGCGGTAATCATCGGCACATCCTCCACGCACGTGTTGAATTCGGGTTCAAGCCACGGCTACTGGCTCAGGCAAATAGTGGCTCATTTAAATGGCGATCCCGGCATGACTCGAACATGCGACCTACGGTTTAGGAAACCGTCGCTCTATCCAGCTGAGCTACGGGACCGGAGAACCCGCCGATCTCAACGGGTACTGGCGCGTTAGATATCAGAGCCGGCGCCTGATCGCCAGCGTCCGGCAACCGCCGGCGGAATCGGAAATCTTTCTACCCGCGCGTTTGCCTTGTCGGATGGCTGGCCGTGCCTCCTCTGGTGGGAACTGGTCAGTCGGTAATCACCATGGCCCAGAACTTCCGGTATGGCGACTTGGAGTTAGTGACCGAAGCCACGCCGACGCGGCGGGCGCCGGACATCAATAAATTCTGGCGGTGGCCGGCGGAGTCTTCCCACTGCCTCAGCATCTCGCTGAAACTCAAATAGCCCGCGCCGATGTTCTCCGCCGCCCTCGACATGCGCAACCTGCCCAGGCGAGACTCAAAACTGCCGGCCGCGCTGTGGCTCACGGAGCCCGTGAGCGACATGGCCTGGGCCTGTCTCAGCGCCAGCGCGTTGAGATGGCTATCCAACCGCACCCGTGGCAACCCATGCGCATGGCGGTAGGCGCTGATAGCACTCGCATAATCGCTTGCGTTCGCCACCGTCGCAAAACTCAGGCCGAAGCCGAGCGTGAGCAGCAATAACCTGATCGGCACTCGCGCCCGCCGAATCTCAATGGCCATCATGCATCCGCCTATGATGATGACGGCGGGCCGGCCTGCGGCTCACGAAGGCTTGGTACGCCGGTGCACGATGGTTCAGCGCGGCGTGTTGCTCCTGCAGCCTTGCGTCATAGCCCGGCGATGGCGTCACCGTCGGCGGCGCGGCGCTGGCCGCAACCATCATCGCCCAGCCGAGCGCCGCGACGGCGGCACTCACCGAAATTGCGTTCGTTGATTTCATAAATCCTCCCTGCCCGCCATTTGGGAATGGCCGCTCCCACTCATTCGCCCGTGAAAAATTGCCTTTTCAAGGCAATTCGCGAAAGCATCAGTCGGGCCGGACCTGCTCCGGCGTCAGCCCGGGCGAGCCCTTGCCGGCAGCCTCCGCCTGTTTGATCAACGCAACGACGCGCCGGACCAGCGGCACCTGAAGCCCGCGCCGTTCGGCAATTTCGATGATGGCGCCCTGCAGGTAGTCGATTTCCGTGCGGCGGCCGCGCCGCAAATCTTCGGACATCGACGAGCGCGCGTCGGCTTCGATCTTCATGAGGCTGCCGAGCAGCGCCGCGAACAGCGGATCGGGCAGGCGCAGCAAATGTGGCGTCCAGCCCGAGGGCAGCGGGGTCGGCGATACCGGCCGGATGCCTTCCGCCCGTATCGCTTGAAGCCCTTCCGCCAGTTGGTCGGCCAATAGCCTGCGCCACGAGCGTTGCGCAAGCTGCTGGCGCAGCGGCAGATCAGCAAGCGCATTGGCCGCGTTGGTAAGATTGAACAGCAACTTCCCCCATTGCACACCGGCGATACGCGTCGTGGAGCGCACTCGCAAACCCGGAACCGAGAGCTGGGCTGCCGTGCCGGCGTCGTCTTGTTCGATCACGATGTCGCCGGAACTGGCGCGGCGAAACCGCGCCTTGCCCGGCGCGACAACATTGAACGGCACCATTCCGGCCAGCACGCGGTGACCGGGCAAATGCTGACGCAGCACCGGCACATTGCCCACGCCGTTCTGCAGGCTGACAATGACGGCGTCCGCCGGCGCATGCCGCGCAATCGCTTCGGCCATGGCCGCAGTATCAGTGCTCTTTACCGTTACCAGCACTGCGCCGGCATTGCCGAGAACCGCGGCATCTTCCGACATGGTGAGCTGGCTGGATGCGATGTTACGTTCAAGACCCTCGAAGCTGCTCAGCCGCAAACCATTGGCTTCGATCTCCTCGATCACGCGCGGGCGCGCCAGCAGCGTGACGCGGTGGCCGGCAGCCGCATACATGCCGCCGACAAAGCATCCGATGCTGCCGGCGCCTGCGATGGCGATCGGTCTGTCCAAAATCATTGCGCGTGATCCGATCAGGTTGTGCGAAGGCTTCGATAGCAGAGTTTCGCATTGAATGCGCGCAGCGCCGCGCGGGACCATCGGGCCGCCTTGTAACGGTCGTGGCAGGTCCTTATGTTTTCGCCCGGGCAGCATTCGGCAGGAGCAAGCAATGGGTTTACTCGATGTACTCAACGGAATGCAGCAGGGACCGCGTGGTCCAAGCAATCCCGACACCCAGAGCAGCGGCGGCATGTCGCCGATGACGATGGCGATCCTCGGCCTGCTCGCCTGGAAGGCCATCAAGCATTTCAGCGGCAACCAGGCGAGCGCCACGGCCGGATCGGCGCCATCACCGGGCAACGCCACAGGCGGCGGAATGGGCAGAGGTCTGGGCGATGTTCTTAAGGGCGGGCTCGGCGGTCTGCTCGCAGGCGGCGCGGCGGGAAGCGTCATCAGCGGCGGGCTTGGCGACCTGCTCAGGCAATTCCAGCAGCATGGCCAAGGCGACGCGGCTAACTCATGGGTCAGCAACGGCCCCAACAAGCAGATTTCACCTGACGATCTCGGCCGTGCCTTGGGCGCCGATCAACTCAATGCGCTTTCGGCACAGACCGGACTGTCGCGTGACGAATTGCTCGCCGGACTGAGCCGGCATCTGCCGGAGGTCATCAATCACTTAACTCCCGATGGCCGTCTGCCGAGCGAAGACGAACTATCAGGCCGGATCTGAGGCCACCAGCAGCAAAGTTTTAACCGGTGTTCTTTTCACGAAAGGACGGCAATCATGAGCGGCATTCTTTGGGTGATCATCGTCGGCTTTGTCGCAGGAATCATTGCGCGGTTGCTGTCGCCGGGACCTAACAATCCGAGCGGATTTATTTTGACCACCGTGCTCGGGATCGCTGGCGCATTTCTCGCGACGTTTGTCGGTCAGGCCATCGGCCATTACGGTCCCAATCAGGGCGCGGGCTTCATCACCGCCACCATCGGCGCGCTGGTGGTGCTGTTCATCTGGAACCGGCTGGTGGCGAGCGGCACCATTTCAGACGTCGGCCGAAGGTGACCGCGCACCAGCGAATCGTTCGTTCACGTGATCAGATGCAGTCCGGCGTCCATCCGCACGATTTCGCCGGTCATGTTGCTCGACTGCGGCGTGGCGAGAAAACACACCAGCGCCGCGATATCCTGCGCTGACGAGGCAACCTTGAGCGGCACTCTCGCGATCACGTTGTCGCGCACTTGCTTGGCCGCTTCCTCGCCGCGTCCCTTGGTGAACCAGGGCGTGTCGATATAGCCGGGACAAACCGTGTTGACCCGGATCAGCGGCGCCAGCGCGCGCGCCAGCGACAGCGTGATGGTGTTCAGCGCGCCCTTGCTCGCTGCATAGGCGACCGACGAGCCAATGCCGCTGATCCCGGCGATCGATGACACGTTGACCACGGCGGAAGCGCGCCCCGAGGCTTTCGCGCCGGCTTCCAGCAGAGCCCGCGCCGCGCGCACCATCTGAAATGGGCCGATGGTATTCACCCCGAACAACCGTTGAAAATCCTCGGCCGACAATCCATCCAGATTGCCGTGTGCCATGTGCTTGGTGGTGCCGGCATTATTGACTAGCGCATCGAGGCGCCCCCAGGGCGCCGCCGCCGCAACGATTCTCTTACAGTCATCGTCGCGCGATACATCGCCCTGCACCACGACGACCTCGCCACCCGCTGAGCGGCAAGCATCGGCGGTCTGTTCGGCTTCCTTTTTGCTGGAGGAATAATTGACAACGATCCGTGCCCCGCCGTTGGCAAGGATTGAGGCGGTGGCCGCTCCCAGTCCAGAGGCCGAGCCGGTTACGATCGCGCACAAACCATCCCCAGACATCCGCATTCCTCATATGATTTCGGCCAATGCCGCTGCCGGCGACCTACCATATCGCCTGCGGAAAGGCGCGCAAACCGCCAAACTCCGTTGCGCGGAATTAGTGCTTCCAGCGCCGCATACCGCCCGCGCAGAGCGCCTTGCGGAGAGCGCTTGTCATGGCGGTGGCTTTTCCTCATCATGAGGTGCAAGAAAAGTGCGCAGTTGGCCTGGGCTGAAGCCGTCCGATTGGACTGCGCACCAACAGCCGAGAACGAAAGCTGGGGAACGCTGTGGCGGAGAGTGATAACATCGTCGCCGAGACCGCGGAAAAAATATTCGCCGATCTCGCCGACGCGCAAACCATTAACTCCGACAAAAAGGGCAATTGGAAAGCGCCGCTATGGAAGGCGCTGAGCGAAGCCGGCTTGCCGCTGTCATGGGTGCCTGAAGCTTGCGGCGGTTCCGGCGCCAGCCTGGCCGAAGGCTTCAGTGTCTTGAGCGGGGCCGGGCGTTTCGCCGTGGCCGTACCGCTGGCCGAGACGATGCTGGCGGGATGGCTGTTGGCGCTTGCAAAAATCGGATGTCCCGAGGGGCCGATGACTGTGGTGCCCGCAAGCCCCAAAGACCGCATCACGCTCAACACCGACGGCACATTATCCGGACGCGCGCGCGATGTTCCCTTTGCCAAGGAGGCCAGACATATCGCGGTGCTGGCGCATGGCTCGAGCGGCTTGTCGATCGCGCTGGTTGACGCTGCTGGATGTCGCATCGAGGCCGGACTTAATCTCGCCAGCGATCCCAGCGACACGGTCATGCTCAACAACATCCAGCCGGTCGCGATCGCGCCAGTGCCGAAGCCATTCAACCAGACGCAGTTGATGCTGATGGGCGGGGTTGCGCGAAGCCTGCAGATCGCGGGCAGCCTTGAATCCATGCTTGAAGTCAGCGTGCGCTACTCCAACGAGCGCGTCGCATTCGAGAAAAAGATATCGAAATTCCAGGCCGTGCAGCACAATCTCGCAAGGCTCGCCGGCGAGTCCGCCGCGGCACTGGCGGCGGCGACTTCGGCTGCCGATGCGATCGCCAACTGCAAGACATTCGATGACGAGGTGTTCCTCGAGGCGGCGTCGGCGAAAATCCGCTGCTCGGAAGCCGCCGAAAAGGGCTCTGCGATTGCCCACCAAGTGCACGGCGCGATCGGCTTCACCATCGAGCACATCCTGCATCGCTATACCTTGCGCGCGCTGGCGTGGCGTGACGATTTCGGATCCGAGAGCTACTGGGCCGTGGAACTGGGCAAGCTCGTTGCCGCGCGTGGGGCCGACGAGCTATGGCCGTTGGTGGCCTCGCGTTGAGCATGCCCGTCGAAAACTTCGTATCAGGTTTCTAGTCCCCATCCGATCCTCGATGAGATTTTGAAATGACCGCAGCCCTTCGTTTCGATCCGATCCGTCTTCCCCCGGAATGCGAAAAGCTGCGCAAGGAAGTGCGCGCGTTTCTCGCCGAAGAAATCGGCGCCGGCACTTTCGATCCGCACAAGCCCAATCGCGAGGACGCCGACGCGCGGGAATTCAGCCGTCGCGTCGGTGAACGCGGCTGGCTCGGCATGACCTGGCCGAAGAAATATGGCGGCCACGAGCGTTCATTCCTCGAGCGTTATGTAGTGACCGAGGAAATGCGCGTCGCCAACGCGCCGACCCGGCGGTTCTTTGTGGCCGACCGGCAGAGCGGACCGGTGCTTTTGAAATACGCGCCCGAGCACATCAAGATGGATATCCTGCCGCGCATCTGTCGTGGCGAGGTTTGTTTTGCGATCGGTATGAGCGAACCTAATTCCGGCTCCGACCTGTTCGCGGCCAAGACCAAGGCAACCAAGACCGACGGCGGCTGGCTCATCAACGGCACCAAGATCTGGACCTCATCGGCGCACATCGCCGATTACATGATCGCGATTTTCCGCACCTCGCCGCCGACCAAGGAAAACCGCCGACACGGTCTCACGCAATTCCTGGTCGACATGAAAACGCCGGGGATCAAGGTCAACCCGATCGGCCAGATCACCGGCCAATTCGAATTCAATGAGGTGGTATTCACTGACGCTTTCATGCCCGACGATCATGTGCTCGGCGAGATTGACGGTGCCTGGAAACAGGCGACCAGCGAACTAGCGTATGAGCGCAGCGGCCCGGAGCGGTTTCTCGAAACCTATTATGTGCTGACCGAACTGGTTCGCGCGGTCGGATCGAAGCCGGACACCCGCAGCGCCGAAGGTATCGGCAGGCTGGTCGCGCAGCTTCACACCATGCGCCGGATGTCGGTGTCGGTCGCCGGCATGCTGCAGGCAGGCAAGGAGCCGGTGGTCGAAGCCTCGATCGTCAAGGACATCGGCACGGTGTGGGAACAGCAACTGCCGCATCGGGTCCGTGACCTCGCCGCGTTCGTCGATCCCGACGCTTCCAATCACGAAACCCTGGAAAAGCAGTTATCATTCGCGATCAAAACCGCGCCGAAGCTCACCATTCAGGGCGGTACCACGGAGGTGCTGCGAGGCATCATCGCGCGCGGGCTCGGCCTGCGCTAGCCAGGCTTCCTCCGCGGCAGCGGCGGCGGGATTTCGCAATTCGTCTCAATCGAGGATTACCATGAGCAAGTTTACGGACCTTGGTGTCGAAAAAATCGGACATGTCGGCATCATCGAAATCCAGCGGCCGCCGCTGAATTTTTTCGACATCTCGCTGATCAATCAGATCGCCGATGCGCTGGAGGAATTCGATCGCGACGTCGAGATTCGCTCGTCGGTGCTCGCGGCGCAGGGCAAGGCGTTCTGCGCGGGCGCCAATTTCAATGATCCGGCGCGGCAGGAACAGGAAGCGCGCGCCGCCAAGGGCGATCCGGCTGATAGCCTCGGGCAGATCAACCACCTCTACGTCCAGGCCGTGCGCATTTTTCGCAACAAGAAGCCGATCGTCGCGGCAGTTCACGGTGCCGCCATTGGTGGCGGTTTGGGCCTTGCCGTATCGGCGGATTTCCGCGTCACCTGCCCGGAAGCGCGATTTGCCGCCAATTTCACCAAGCTCGGCTTTCATCCGGGATTTGGGTTGACCGCGACGCTTCCGGAGCTGGTCGGCAAGAACAATGCCGAATTGATTTTCTACACCAGTCGCCGGGTGACCGGCGAAGACGCGACGCGAATGGGGCTCGCTAACGTCTGTGTGCCGCAGGATCGAGTGCGAGCCGAGGCGATGAAGCTGGCCCAGGAGATCGCCGAATGCTCGCCGCTCGGTCTGCTCTCGACCCGCGCCACCATGCGCGCGGGCCTCGCCGACCGCGTACTCGCCGCCACCAACCATGAATTGGCGGAACAAAGCCGGCTGCGCGCGACCGAGGATTTCAAGGAGGGTGTCAAGGCAACCGCGGAGCGCCGGGTCGCGAATTTCAAAGGACGGTAATCTTCGCGGTGTCCCGCTATTCGGAGCGCAAGCAGTCCGCTACCTACCTCGCCAGCCGGCGTTTGGCCAGCCACCCAACAGCGCCGTTGTGGGGCATTGCGCACTGCGTCTTTGCGGAGCGGAGCGATGAGGCAATCCGCTCTTGCCGTGCCCCGTCGAATTGCGCTCGCAATGGTGGATTCACGACAGATGGAATGTCACGCCGCCGAGCACAAACGAATTACCTGACACCGCATAGCCTCTGGATTTGGCGGCCTCGCGCACCTTAGCGACATCGCCAATCCGGAACGTCAGCGCACTCATCGAATCGCTCTCGCCCGGCACAAAGCGGAATACGCAATTGGGAAGCCTGAGTTCAGGCTCGCGGCCTTTACTTTCGCCGACGGGAATGCCGATGATCTTGCCCCAGTGCTCGGCCAATTGCCGCGGCCCCGGACTTTCCATTTCAACGGCAGTCAAAACTTGCGTCACGTCTTTGCGGATGGATTTCTGCCACTCCGGGCCGGCCGGAGGATAGGGCCCGAGAATGTCGTCGCTACCCGCGGTGTGGTTGAACTCGATAAAGGCCGCCCGACAATCGCGCGGATGCAACTGCACGCCATGATAGGGCGCGTGATCGATGACGTTGGCGATGCGTACGCCCATCTCCCTGGCGTGCCGGCCGCGCTCGTCGGGATCATCGCAGCAAAAAATCGCCATGTAGCCACCGCGACCTCCGGTCTTGTCGAGAAAGCGGCCGGCCGCGGTACCCTGCTGAATCGGCGCGACCACCTCCAACAGGATGGTGTCAACCGGCAGCAATGCGTTCTCCAGACCATATTTGGCCACGTTACCGTCGCGGTAACAGACGTTCAGCCCCATGATCTCAGCGATGTGGCTGATCACGGGCTCCAGATGCGGCGCCACCAAACAGATTTGCCGCAGCCGGATGTAGCTCGCCATCTCGGTCACCCCGGTAATTAAAAGTATTGAGCGAAGTAGACGCCGGTTTGCGTGAAGAAAACGCGTCAGAAGAAGCTAGTGCCCGGCGAATACAGGTTTGCGCTTTTCGACAAAGGCTTTGGCCGCTTCCTTGTGGTCGGCGGTCTCGCCCGACCGCGAGTGATGGATCGCTTCGGCGTCGAAACACGCTTCCAGCGACAAATGCTCGGCATTGTTGATATTGCGTTTGATGTAGCCCAGCGTCACCGACGGGCCCTGCGCCAGTGACATCGCGAGATCGCGCGCGCTGGCCTCCACCTCCGCATCGGGAACGACGCGCGTAACGATCCCGAGCGCCAAGGCTTCCTGGGCGGTCAGCACCGGCGACATCAGATAAAGCTCGCGCGCCTTTGCGCTGCCGAGCAAATGGGTCAGAAAATACGTGCCGCCGTAATCACCGGACAAGCCGACCTTGGCGAAGGCAGTAGTGATTTTGGCCGACGTAGATGCGACCCGAAGGTCGCATGCCAATGCGATCGAGAGGCCGGCTCCGGCAGCCGCGCCATCGACCTGCGCGACTACAGGCTTCGGCATCTCATGCAGGATGCGGGAGACTTCCATTCCACGACGCAGATTCGCCATCTTGGCCTCGAACGGCAATGGCGCGCGACCCTCCGCCATCGATTTCACGTCGCCGCCGACGCAGAACGTGCCGCCCGCGCCCTTGAGCAGAACGGCGCGGACTTCGTGATCTTCAGCGGCCCGTCGCGCTGCATCGACCAAGCCCCGCGTCATTTCCGCATCAAGCGCGTTGCGCCGGTCGGGACGGTTCATGGTAATCGTGAGCAATCCGGAGTCGAGCGCTTGCAGGACGATGTCGTTCATCTGGTTTCACTTTCGACATTTTTCAGTGTGATTGCGAGAAGCACGGTCCGCAAGAACGCTTCACTTCTTCACCAGCGGACAACGCGATAACTCCAGCGACTGGAAAGCCTCGCTGCCGGGGATGGTCGCCAGCAGCTGGTAATCGTCCCAACGTCCTTTCGACTCCGAGGGCTTCTTGACGTCGAACAGATACATGTCGTGGACCATGCGGCCGTCTTCACGAATCTTGCCGTTCTTGGCGAAGAAGTCGTTGATCGGCGTTTCCTTCATCACTTTCATCACGGCGGCTGAATCGGTCGTGCCGGCGGCCTTCACCGCCTTCAGATAATGAGTCACGGATGAATAGACGCCGGCCTGCGCCGAGGTCGGTACCCGCTTGACTCGCTCCATGAAGCGCTTGGAGAAGGCGCGGGTGTCGTCATTTAGGTCCCAATAGAAAGCCTCGGCCAGCAACAGACCCTGCGCGGTCTCGAGGCCGATGCTGTCGATATCGGTAACGAAGGCCAGTAGCGGCGACACCTTCTGTCCGCCCTTCATGATGCCGAATTCGGCAGCTTGCTTGATGGCGTTGACCGTATCGCCGCCGGCATTGGCAAGTCCGATCACCTTGGCTTTCGAAGCTTGCGCCTGTAGCAGGAATGACGAGAAGTCAGAGGTGTTGAGCGGATGACGGACGCTGCCAACCACCTTGCCGCCGCTCTTCAGCACAACATTGGTGGTATCTTTTTCCAGATCTTGCCCGAACGCGTAATCGGCCGTGAGAAAGAACCAGGTGTCGAGACCCTGCTTGACCGCGGCCAAACCGGTAACGTTGGCCTGCGCGAACGTGTCGAACACATAGTGCACGGTGTATGGGCCGCAGGCTTCGTTGGACAGCCGGATCGAACCCGGCCCGTTGAATATCACGATCTTGTTGCGCGCCTTGGCGATCTCGCCGGCCGCGAGCGCGGTAGCGGAGGCGGCCACGTCATAGAGCATCTCGACGCCCTGATTATCGAACATGTCGCGCGCGATGTTGGCGGCAAGATCGGCCTTGTTGAGATGATCCGCGGCGACGATCTCGATCTTGCGGCCCAGCACCTCGCCGCCGAAATCCTCCGCCGCCATTTTCGCCGCTTCCTCGCTCCCGGCACCAGTGATGTCGGCATAAAGGCTGGACATGTCGAGAATGCCGCCGAGCTTCAGCGGAGGCTTGCCTTGCGCCGATGCATCGCTGGCGGCCAACGCCAACACCAGCGCGAAGACGCCCGAAAGAACTCGTTTCATCAAAGCCTCCCTTTGGCACGCCGCATCTGATTTGCGGGGCCTTTTATTTATTTCGCGGCTGATCATGCCGCATGCGCTTGCGACCGGCAACCCGCGAGGCAGAGGCATGTGCTGCTACGTGGGGCACGCCAACCCGGAACATGCGCGAGTTATCACGGCGAGAAGCGTTTGCGAGATTGGCATTCCGGTTTGCGGAAAATGCTTGTTGCCAACACAGCCCATTTCCCAACAACAATCGCCCGCTCCGCAGGAAAACAGGCTAGACCTCGAGCGGCCATGAAACCGATATCAACAACCCCGGGCCATCCTCGGTTATTTGCTGAACTGACGGCCTGGAGCCTAATTCTATCTCTCGCTGCCGCAGCCTCTCCCGCAGGAGCGATAGGCTGCGCCTTCGAATCGCTGGGAGAAGGCCGTGTCGCCGCCATTATCGACGCGCGCACGTTTCGGCTGGAGGATGGTCGCGAGGTACGGCTCGCCGGCATCGAGCCGGCTTCACTCGACAAGACAAAGGGAGCGGCGGCGCTATCGGCCGTTGTGGCGGGGCGGGACGTGACTTTGCGCGCCGAAGACGACGCGCCCGACCGGTACGGTCGTCAAACCGCTTTCGTGTTTCTCGCCACCTCCGATAGTCCCGTGCAGGCGTTGCTGCTCTCGCGCGGCGAGGCGCTGGCTTCGGCTACTGTCACCGACAGAGAGTGCGCGGCCGTCCTGACATCGGCTGAAGCAACCGCCCGCCAGACACGGCAGGGGACCTGGGCCGACCCCGCGGCCATAAAAAACGCGGAAAGTCCGGGCGATATTTTGGCGGAGATCGGGCGATTTACGGTGGTGGAGGGTAAGGTATTGTCGGTCCGCCAAGCGGGCGCAACGACTTACCTGAACTTCGGACAAAACTGGACACGGGACTTCGCTGTGACTATTCCAAAGCGGTCGCTGCCGGCGTTTGAGGCTGGCGGAGTTCTGATTAAATCGCTGGAACATCGTCGTATTCGTGTCCGTGGCTGGGTTGAGGCGCGCGGCGGCCCGCGAATAGAAGTGTTGCGGGTTGGACAGCTGGAAGTCATCGGCGGGAAGTAGCGCGTGGGGCGCGCGCAATAAGAGTAGCTGAAGTGGCGAACTTTGCGGGAGGGCGCGAGGACAGGATGGGCCGCAGCCTCTGGGCTGCGCCGGTTGTGTTGTGCGCGGCACTCACGCTTGCCGCCTGCGGGGATATGAATCGGTTTCAGACCGCCGCTCCCGCGGTAAGTCCGGTCAAGCCCGCCCGCACCGTGGCGCAGACCCCGGCCGCCGAGCGGGAGCACGAGCGCATTCTCGCGTCTTATGGCGGCACCTACGGGGATGCGAAGCTCGAAGCTCTCATCACCAAGACGGTGGATCGGCTGGTGGCCGCATCGGATCGCCCCGATCAGGCCTACAAGGTCACGATCCTCAATTCCGGCGCCGTGAACGCCTTTGCCCTTCCGACCGGTCAGCTCTATGTCACTCGCGGACTGATCGCGCTCGCGAGCGACACCTCCGAATTGTCATCGGTGCTATCGCATGAGATGGCCCATGTGCTTGCGAAGCACGCCTCCATCCGCGAAGACCAGGCGCGCCAGGCGGCCGTCGTGACCCGCGTCGTGACCGACATGAGCAACGATCCCGATCTCACCGCGCTGGCCTTGGCGAAAACCAAGCTGACCATGGCGAGCTTCTCGCGCGCGCAGGAGTTCGAGGCCGACGGTATTGGCGTGGGCATCTCGGCGCGCGCCCATTTCGATCCATATGGCGCGGCGCGCTTTCTTACCTCGATGGAGCGCAACGCGGAACTCAAGGCGGGCAAGACCTCGATCGACCCGCGCGCGCAGGACTTCCTGTCGTCGCATCCGGCGACGCCGGAGCGGATTCAGAACGCGCAGAATACCGCCCGGCAATATGTCTCGCCTGAGGGCGGCGAACGCGACCGCGAAACCTACCTGACCGCCGTGGACAACATCGTTTATGGTGAGGATCCGAGCGAAGGCTTCGTGCGCGGGCGGCGGTTCCTGCATCCCAAGCTTGGCTTCACCTTCGCAGCGCCGGAAAATTTCACGCTCGACAATACCGCGCAAGCGGTGATCGGGGTCCGCGAAGGCGGCAGCCAGGCGATGCGCTTCGACGTGGTGCGGGTGCCCGCCGAACAGACCCTCGGTGACTATCTCAATTCCGGCTGGATGGACAACGTCGACAAGTCCTCGACCGAGGACCTGACCATCAATGGATTCCCGGCCGCATCCGCCAGCGCGCATGGCGACCAATGGCAGTTCAAGGTCTACGCGCTGCGGTTCGGCAGCGACGTCTATCGATTCATTTTCGCGGCACGGCAGAAGAACACCGAGAGCGAACGCAACGCACGGGAGACCGTCAATTCATTCCGCCGGCTGACGCTTGAGGAAATCCAGGCCGCGCGGCCGCTGCGCATCAAGGTCATCACGGTGCAACCGGGCGACACCGTGGAATCGCTGTCCCACCGCATGGCTGGGGTCGACCGCCCGACGGAGCGCTTTCGCATTCTTAACGGGTTGGACGCCCGTGCCCAGGTCAAGGTCCGCGACCTCGTGAAGATCGTGGTGGATTAGCGGATCATTTCGACAGAGCTCCAGACGTCTACTTTATAGCTCTGGAGCACGCAGAACTCTTTCGGTTTCCCGCAACACGGTTGAATTGCGCCCCCGACACCAAAAAAGCCCGGCCGTTGCGGACCGGGCTTTTTGATTGTCGAGCAGGAAGCTACTTACGCGGCTTCGTCAGCTACTGCCGTATCGCCGTCGGCGTCGGCGTCGCCGTCGGCATCCGCCTCGGCTTCGACTTCGGCCTTGGCGCCGCGGCGCGGGCTCTTGGCGAGCTGGCCTTCGATTTCCTTCACCGCCTCGGTTTCAGTGACGTGCTGCACCACCGCGATTTCCCGCGACAGCCGGTCGAGCGCCGCTTCATAGAGCTGGCGTTCGCTATAGGACTGCTCGGGCTGTGATTCCGAACGATAGAGGTCGCGCACCACTTCCGCGATCGCGACAATGTCTCCGGAATTGATCTTGGCTTCGTATTCCTGGGCCCGACGGGACCACATCGTGCGCTTTACGCGCGCGCGGCCCTTCAGGGTTTCGAGCGCCTTCTTCACCAGCACCGGCTCGGACAGCTTGCGCATGCCGACATTGGCCACCTTCGCGGTCGGAACCCGGAGCGTCATCTTGTCCTTGATGAAATTAATCACGAACAGCTCGAGCTTGGCGCCGGCGATCTCCTGATCCTCAATGGCGAGGATCTGTCCCACGCCGTGAGCCGGATAGACCACGAATTCGTTGGTCTTGAAGCCCTGACGCTGGGTCAGCACCTTCTTCGGCTCCTCGATGCGAGGCGCCGCTGCTACAGCCTTGGCGGTCGGCTTGTGCGCGACATGCTTGCCGGCAGCATGCTTCTGCGCCACCGGTTTGTGAGCGGGAGATTTGGCGAGTGTCTTCGGAGCTGTCTTTGGGGCGGCCTTCGAACCGGAGGCCTTTGAGGCAGCAGGCTTCGAGCCTGTCGCTTTCGCGGCAGTTCTTGCAGTCTTGTTTGGCATTGCGCTTCTTTTGTTTTTTGAGGACTTTCCGGCCGTGGCCTTGGTGGCGGTCCGGGTATCCCTTAGAGACGTCCGGGCACGGCGTTTGGTTGCACCGCGGCTGACCGCAGCGGCTTTCTTCGACACCTTGGAAGCACTCTTTTTACGCGTTTTCTGTGACACAGCCTGCGCGCGGAACTGCCACGCCCCTGTTGGATGTTTGCACGGGAGAACCCATTGGGGCCATACGCGGGCTGACGGGTCCGGCTCGTAGTGTGCCCAATATAGCACATTTTCCGCAAAAATCAACGATTTACGCCCTCGAACGGGCGCGGGGGCTTGGTTTTGGCGATCAGTTCCGGATTACGGTTAAATTGGAACGAGTAAAATCTCAGTCGCCGGTTCCGGGATTCGGCGAAAAGTACTTGTCGAATTTGCCCTCCATGCCCTCGTATTCCTTGGCGTCGGCCGGAGATTCTTTTTTCTGGGTGATGTTCGGCCAACTCTTGGCGTACTCGGTATTTACCTCCAGCCATTTCTCCAGGCCAGGCTCGGTGTCGGGCTTGATCGCATCGGCCGGGCATTCAGGCTCGCATACGCCGCAATCGATGCACTCGTCCGGATGGATGACCAGCATGTTCTCGCCCTCGTAGAAGCAGTCCACCGGGCAGACTTCAACGCAATCGGTATATTTGCATTTGATGCAGGCTTCAGTGACGACGTAAGTCATCCAAGGCTCCGAAAAACGATCAATTTTGAGTGGGTTGCGTAGCGCAGGAACATCGCAGCCGCAAGTGAAGCCAAGGTCCAGGCCTGCTTGTCCTTGGTCCTGTCGTCCTGATGCAGATAGTTATTCCTGGCCGTCCTGCAAATCGTCATAGAGAACGCGCGCGGCGGACGCATCCCCCCGCCGCTCCGCAAATCCCAGCACTTTGAGCACGCGCACGCTGCGATCGAGCCCGATGGTGAGCACGTCGCCGGCCTTGACTGCATGACCGGGTGCCTTCTCGCGCACGCCATTGATACGGACGCGACCTGCTTCGACCAGGGCGGCCGCACTGGTGCGGGCCTTCACCACTCGCGCGTGCCACAACCATTTATCGAGACGCTGGCGCTCCAAACCACACCACCGCAATGATTAGTTGTTCACTTGAAGCAGCCTTCAGCCGAACCGCCGCCGGCTTTTCGTAAAAACCCTCAGTCCTTGCGCTCGGCGGTGAGTTGTTCTTTCAGCGCCGCCAATTTCGCGAAGGGCGAATTCGGATCGATCGGCCGGTCGCGCTCGCGCGGGCTGGCGCTGGTGGCATATTGCCGGTGCGACGGCCCGCTATCGGGGCGCTTGTCGCGACCACCCTTTTCGCGCGCGCCTCGATCGCGGCCACCCTTCTCACGGCTGCCCTGGTCACGGCCGCCGAATTTCGCCCGGTCCTTGTCCCTGCCCTTATCGTTTTCCCGGCCCTTCCCTTGAAAGCGTTCGCGCGGCGAATGAGTCGCGCCCTCGCGAGCTGACGCCCCATCGGGAGCGGTCGTCGCGCCCTCTGCCGGCGCGTTGCGGTCTTTACGGAACTCGTTGTGGCGATGACGCCGCCCGCGCCCATGCCGCTCGCTCTTGTCGGCTTCAGTGGCCGCGCCCGCCGCGACCGCAGTTGCAGATGGCTCTGGCGCACGATGATGACTGCGGCGGCTTCGATCGTGACGCGGGCGGCGCTCCTCCGATCGGCCCGCCGGTCGCCAGACTTCGACCATCTCCGGCGCGGCAACAACGTCCGGCGTGGCGGAATCAACGCCACTCGACGGCGCATCGCTGGATTCGGCCGCAGCCGCTGCGGACTGGCTGGCACTCTGCTCGGGGGTCAGTTCGGGCGGCGCCCCTTCAGTCGAAACCGCTGGTTCGGGATTGGCTTCGGCCAGGGAGCGCTCCGGTTCCGAAAATGCGAGTTCGGGAAGCCGCGTTGCCGAAGGCGCGGCTGCCTCTTCACCGCCGTGTTGGGCATCCGGGGCAAACGGCTCGTCATTGCCGGCAGCGACATTGACGGTGGCCGCCGAAGCCTCAACCGCCGCCGCTTCCGACAGCGTCTCTGGCGCGGGATCCGTCACGGCGTTGTCCGCCTGTGCCTCGGGCGTTTGTGGCTCGGGCGTCTCGACCTGAGCCGTGAGATCCGTTTCCGCCGCCACAGGCTCGACCACCGCCGGTTTCGGCGGGGGCGCAGGCCGCCGCTCCATGCGATAGCCCAGCGCGCGCAGGATCGAGGCGAAATCTTCACCAGCCGAACCGGTCAGCGAGGTCATCGCCTGGGTCACCACAAAACCGCGTCCGTCGAACGCGCCGGCCGGCTTCTCGCCGGGCGAGGACTCGCGCCATGCCAGCGCCGGACGGATCAGATCGGCGAGCCGCTCCAGGATGTCGACCCGCACCGCGCGCTCGCCGCATTGCCGATAGCCGAGCACGCGATAGGCGTCGCGATCGAGTTGCCTGTCGACCGGAAACGAAGTGCGACCCGAGCCGGCCAGATGCTGCGCGCCTGACAACGCCGACATATCGACATTGTCATGCTTCAACGCCCACAGCAGCGAAGCCAGCGCGCGCGCCGCCGGCTTGAGCAGCGCCGGAAAATAGATGTGATAGGCGCCGAACCGCACGCCATATTTGCGCAGGCTCGCGCGCGACGGCTGATCCAGATCCTTCATCTCGGCCGCGATTTTCGAGCGCTCCAGCACGCCGAGCGCCTCGATTAGTTGAAACGCGATACCGCGCGCGATCCCGGTGATGTCCTCGGCTTTGCCCAGTTCGAACAGCGGACCCAGCAGCTTTTCGATATGCGTCTTCAGCCACAGATCGAGCCGCGTCTGCACCGCCTCGCGCGCCGCACCGCTCAGCCGCTCGTCGGAAATAATGCGGATGCGCGGATGCAGCGCGTCTTCGGCCGCCGTCAGCTTCGCCACCGCATCGCCGGTCCAGCGGATGGTCCCGTCCGAGGTCAGCACGAACTGATCGTCGGGAGCTGCGGATAATTTGTCGGCGCGCGCGTCGATCTCGCCGGCCAGTGCCTTTTGCGCGGTTGCCTGCAACGCCTTCGCGTCCGAGCCGGCCTCCGCCGCGTCGGGCGCAAAGGTGAAGCCGTCGAGTCGGCCGATCACATGGCCTTCTACGATCACTTCGCCGGTCTTGCCGATTTCCGTATTCAACATCGTGTTTTCCCGCAGGCGGCGCATCAATACACTGGTCCGACGGTCAACGAAACGCTCCGTGAGGCGTTCATGCAGC
>NZ_DATEPI010000313.1:0-5875 GCF_035273305.1 Bradyrhizobium sp.
ATGGGCATGTCATCGGAGGAGTATTCGTTCGAGCCGTATAGCGGGCCGTAGGCATTGACCGTCGGATTGCGCCGGTCGGTGGAGATCAGGTCGTGGACGAAATGTTTCTCAGTAGCCCACTCCCACGAGGAGATGACAACGTTGCGCTCAATACCGACCGGACGCTGCGGCTTGTTCTTCGGCAGCTCACCGGCGGCCACTCGATCGGTCCAGTCGCCAAAATATTTGAACGGTACGCCGCCGAGCTGTCCGGCAAGGCGGTTCACCATCCATTCCCCGGTCTGGCCGGAGGAAACACGACGCATCCACGCCTCTTCGCCGGACTTGAACTCCCCGAACGCTGCCGGGATGGTGCGGGTCGCTTCCTGGCCAAGCTGATGGCATCCGACGCAATCGACGTTGTTCATGCGCTGGCGCCAGATGTCTTGCGTGATCTCCTTTGGAATGTCGGTGCTGCCGCCGAAATCCTTGGCCGGTGGAATCTTTAACAGGGTGAACCAGTAAATTGCCGGATAATAATGCGCAGCCGCAGCCTCGTTCGGCGCCGGCACCGCCGTTAGGCTGAGCAGCTGGCCCGGCTTAGCGCGAAGTTTTGGCGAATCCACCAGACCGTAGCCGCGGACCCAGACCTCGTAATTCACCATTGGCGGCAAGTCGGGGATCACAAACCGGCCCTGATCGTCCGTGACAACGATCTTGGCAAATTTCGTAGGCAGTTCTGAAGTCTCGGCAATCACCCAAACGCCCGCTTCAGGGCCGGTTGGGCCGCGTACCACGCCGCCGATATCATCCGCATCGATGGTAACCGCCGGCTGTTGCGCCTTAGCAGGCAAAGAAAGCAGCCCTGCTGCGATTACCGTCAAGCCGATCGTAAAAAGCGATAGCGTCGACTTTCTCGGATTCATGTTGCTCCCCTCGATACCGGGTTTTTGGCACCCGTTAGTCCTCGAGCCTACACTAACCTGTCATTGACGCCAGAGGTTGAAACTTCCGCGAGAACCGCGCATCAGCGTTCCCGACAAAGTTTTCATGGCGCAAACAAAAAGGCTGTCGCGATTACTCCATCGCTGACGAGATCTTCGTACACTCGCCGCCCCGCAAAGCGTTCAGGTGGTCGGAACAAAGGCGAGCGTCGCGACATTTTGTCGTTCTTACGTGCCCCCAAGTCAAAATGAGGCCATAAGCAAGGCGCAAATGGCAGATGCTATTGCATGATGACAGAATGTCGGTGCATTCCGCTTGCGCGCCACGAACAAACGACATCCGGCATCAGTGATTTGACTTTGGCAGGGCCACCCGTTCTAGTGGACCGTGTTTTGCCGGCGATTGCGTGCAAACTTTCGACACTTTTTTGTCAGCTTCCGCCGCTTCGGTGTGCGACAAATGAACAGCGAGCCCAGAATGAGTGCGCATTTCAAGCGCCAGCTTGCCGACTACGTGGAATACCACCGCGATCCGCGAAATTGCGCGCTGCATGTATTCGGAATCATGTTCTTGTTTCTGGCTGCGGTTCTGCCGTTGAGCTTGTGGCCTGTTCACGCATCAGGCATGCAGATCAGCATTGCAGCCATCCTCGTCGTTCCAGCTCTGGTTTATTGGTTGCTGCTCGACCTTCGCATTGGCATGGGCATCGTCGGCGCTGCATTCCTGCTGCTTGCCACCGCGAGCCTCATTGTGAATTACGCCAGTGTTGCCTCGGTGGTGATGATCACTGCGGCCTTGATCGTGATCGGTGTGGGATTTCAAATCGTCGGTCATCGGGTGTTCGAAGGCCGACAACCGGCGCTGGTGGACAACCCAAGTCACTTGCTGATTGGACCGATGTTTGTCATGGCCAAATTATATATTGCGCTCGGTTTGCGGAATGATCTTGCCGCTATCATCGCTTCAAATCTTCAACCGGCAGTTCGCAACACTTCTGCTCTCCCCGACCATCTGAGCAAGTCGCTCCCGCATACATGACCAGCATTCTTGTAACCGGCGGCAGCGGTTTCATCGGACAACACCTCGTATCCGCGCTCGTTCGACAAGGCCGACAGGTTCGGGTGCTCGATATTCGCTCCCCCAATTCTGCTTTGCCGGAAGTGGAATATCTACAAGGTTCGGTGCTCGATCCGACCCTGGTCGAGCAGTCCGTGCGCGGTGTCGATCAAGTTTATCACCTTGCTGGCCATCCCGGCATGTGGATGCCGAGCAAGGCGGATTTTCATGAGATCAATTGCCGCGGCACGGAAATAGTCATTTCAGCGGCGCGCAAACACGGCGTCGATCGGTTGCTCCACTGCTCCACGGAATCCATTCTTTTCCGCCGTTCGGCATCAAGCGATTCGGCCGAGGACGCGCTCTTGTCGGCCGACGAAATGCCCGGTCCGTACACTCGCTCGAAAATGCTCGCGGAACAGTTCGCGGTTCAAGCAGCGAGATCGGGATTCCCGGTGGTGATCGGCACGCCGACCATGCCGATCGGGCCGCATGATTGTAATCTCACACCGCCGACAGCGATGCTCCGGCATTTCCTCACTGGCCGGCTTCAATTGTATCTGGACTTTATCGTGAACCTGGTTGATGTGCGCGACGTCGCCGCGGGATTGATTCTTGCGATGGAGCGCGGCCAGGTAGGCCATCGCTACCTCCTTGGCGGTGAGAGCATTCCGCTGAAGAAAATTCTTCGCCTGGTGGCATCTCTCAGCGGCGGACGGCGCGTCCAAATACCGGTTTGTGGCGCGGTTGCGAAAACTGCCGCGGCGGCGCTGGAATTCGTCGCCGACCATGTGACGCGACGCCCTCCCTCCGGCACGGCCGAGGGTGTCCGGATCGCGTTGCGGGCGACGACGCTTTCGACGCGGAAGGCGGAGCATGAACTGGGCTACGCTCCAGGTCCGGTCGAGCCGGCGTTGCGAGATACCATTGCTCATCTGCTCAGGACCGCCCCTTAGAGTCGTGCGGGCGCGACGTTTGCCAGCCCGATACAATCAGGAATATAATTTTGTATGTCGCATGATGCTAACTCGGCGCTGGCAGTCATCTGGAGTGGATGGACCGCCACGTGGCCGACCCAGTTGCTGGCATTGATCTGGATCGTCTGGCTCATCAGCTGGGCGATCGGCGCTTTTTTCTCCGCTCGAACCGAGAAGCACGTCAGGACGTGGGACTCCCGCGCCTACCGAATTCCCATCCTGGCGGGCGCCGTATTGCTTACGCCATGGACCGCCGGGGTATTGGGCGAGCAACGGCTCTGGAATCCCGGAAACGCCATTACCTACGTCCTTGCGGCGGTAACATTGGCGGGCACGCTATTCACCTGGTGGGCGCGAATTCATCTCGGACGGTTTTGGTCGAACGCGATCACACGGAAGGAAGGCCACCGGGTCATCGATACCGGTCCCTACGGCCTTGTTCGCCACCCGATCTATACGGGGCTTATCGCAGCCATGTTGGCGACTGCCGTCGCCGTCGGCACGGTAACAGCGTTCTTGGGCGCATCCCTGATTGCGATCGGGCTTTGGCAGAAGGCTCGCATGGAAGAAGGGTTCTTGACCAGCGAACTTGGGGCAGACGCTTACGGACCATACTGTCGCCGTGTCCCAATGCTGATTCCATTTTTGCGGCCACGTTGAACAGCGCCTAATCGCGCGCGCTCGCGGCAGCCCCGGGCGCACTCGCCTGCACCGGCTGCTTTTGCCTGGCGAACGTGTCTCCGCCGCGGCTGAACACGACCGCATCGATGGCGCTGATAACCTTCTGCTGAATGATCGGGTTCTTATCGATTGACAGGTGCCCGATACCAGGTACGCCCTGCACGTCCACATTCTCCAGCGCACCACGAAAATCTTTGGTTGGCGTGACCGGCTCGCCGGCCCCACTAGCGACGTAGAAGTTGATATAGCGCTCCGCGTTGCCAGCGAGCTTGGTGCGGAAGACTGAATCCAGGCCGATCGCCAGCTTCACGGGAACGCCGAGCTGGCCCAAGCGCGCTACCATATCCGGCAATGCCGTCGCGCCGGAGGAGTGCCCCACCAAAATAATGTTGTGCGCTCGCCCGCTCCTGTATTCCGCGGCCGCTTCGTTCGCAAGCGCCGACCACGAGACAAAGTTCGCCACCGTGACGGGAATGCCCCTCGCCTGCAACCTCGCCGCGACTTCATCGAGCCCAAGCGAGAATATGTTCAACACGCCGCGCAGCAGGTAAACGTGAGCGGTCGCGGCGGGGGCCACCGACGTCGCCGCGTTGACCACGGCCGGAGAGCCGATCAAAAAGATTGCGATGAGCAACGCCGCAATGCGGTTCAACACTGATCGAGGAAGCCAGAAAGACACGCGTGCCGATCGCGTATAGCCAGTGTATGGCTTCATAGCCCCTCTCGAAGACCTATCATCTATTGTGTTGCAGGGTAGCCTTCGCATCTTCGCACCTGCAACAGGCCGTGGAGCAGTCAGGTTATTTTAATCGCCACGCGTATCTCATGTGCAACACGGGGTTGCCGCAGGCGGACGTTTGAAACGCGGTCAACGCCCAGCGACGACCCTGAAGCCGTGCGTCATCAGCGGCGCTGCGCCTCCGCGCGCAGATCGATCGGGATTTGGACGATAGATACCGCGCCGGTCGGGACAGGGTTTGAACGCATCGGTTATTCCAACAACCGATTCGGCGGCACCTAACGCCAACACACCATCGGGCTCGATGCTTCGCACAAGGCGCTCGAACACGCCGGTCTTGGTCTCCTGGTCGAAATAGATCAGGACGTTGCGACAGAAGATCACGTCGAACGTGCCGATATGGGAGAAGTCCTCCAGCAGATTGAGCTGCCGGTGCGTAACCATGGCCCGGATATCCGGATTGAGCTGCCACAACTCTCCAATCTGGGTGAAATACCTGACCAGCATCTGAATGGGCAGCCCTCGCTGCACCTCGAACTGGCTGTAAATTCCCGCTTTCGATTTCTCAAGCACCTCGTGCGACAGATCGGTCGCAACGATTTCGACGCGCCACCCGACCAGTGCCGCGAATTCCCTCACGTACATTGCGATCGAATAGGGCTCCTGTCCCGTGGATGATGCCGCGCACCAGATGCGCAGGCTGCGGCGATGAGCGCGCGCCTGCACCAGCGCCGGCAGGATCGTTTGCCGCAGATGGTCGAACGGAATTTTATCGCGGAAGAAGAAGGTCTCGTTGGTGGTCATGGCTTCGACCACGTCCGACGTCAGCGCTGCGGCGCCGCTCTTGATTTTCTGGACGAGCTCGGCGAGGTCGGCCAGCCCCGCCCTTCTCGCCAACGGGATCAATCGGCTTTCGACTAGGTATTGTTTGTCGGACGACAGGTCCAGACCTGATCGTTCCTTCAGAAGCTTGCGCAGAAACTCATACTCAAGCGGGGTCACGAGCGATCTCCCGAAAACAAGCGGATTAGTTTAGGCGCGATCTGTCGAAGCGGCAGAACAGCGGCGCAGATGCCAGCATTCGCGACGGCGCCCGGCATTCCCCACACCACGCTCGACGCTTCATCCTGGGCAATGATGTTGCCGCCGGCCGCGACAATCTCCTTACCGCCGCGCATGCCATCCGAGCCCATGCCGGTCAGCACAAGCGCGAGCACGCCGCCCTGCCACACATCGATCCCCGAGCTGAACAATGGGTCAACCGCGGGTTTGCAGAAATTGATCGGCGGCCCGTCATCCAGAGCGATGACGGCGTCCACGCCTTGTCGCGTTACCCGCATGTGGCGGCCGCCTGGGGCGACATAGATCTGGCCCGGCTTGACGACCTCGCCGTCTATCGCTTCGTGCGCGGGCCGATGGCTGGAGCGCGCAAGATGCTCGGCCAGGATCGTGGTGAAGGTGGGCGGCATGTGTTGTGTGATCAAAACCGGAAAGCGGT
>NZ_DATEPI010000314.1:0-21305 GCF_035273305.1 Bradyrhizobium sp.
GCGGCCGCGGCCGCCATTTGCGTTGGGTAGCAAGTCGTGGCGCAGCCATATCCGATCAGCCAGTCTCCATCGGACATCGAGTTTGGCCGCGGATTGCGATCAGCCCAACCAAAAGCCTGTGCGCCGGCATCGAAGCAGGCCATCAGCGAACGTGATGTGTAAGGTTTGCCGTCGATCGGTTCGTTCATGGTGTCGTTGATACGGCGCAGCTCGATCGGATCCATGTTCAAGCGGACCGCGAGCTCGTCCATCGCACTCTCCAGCGCGAACAGGTATGGCACTTCCGGCGGCGAGCGCATGAAACCCGGCGTGTTGCGATCGGCGCGCACGATCGAGACCAGGCTTTCGACGTTCGGGCATGCATAAAGACGCGTAGTCGTCTTGGTGCCGCCGACAGCATAGGCGTCGGGCCTGGACGAGACCTCGGCGCCTTCGTGGCGTAATGCCGTCAGTTTGCCGTCGCTGCTGGCGCCGATCTGGATCTGATGGCGAGTTTCAGCCCGATAGGTCGCAATCGTGAAGCCCTGATCGCGAGTGACAACCAGTTTGACCGGGCGACGTAACCGCCGAGCGATGCTGGCGATGATCGCCGTCCGCGGAGTTACCGAACCTTTCGACCCGAACGCGCCACCAACATATGGATTGATGACCCTCACCTGCTCGGGGTCGATACCGAGTTGCTCGGCAACTCCGTTTTTGAGGCCATAAACATACTGGCTGGGCTCATAGATGGTCAGACTGTCGCCGTTCCAGACGCAACTCGTCGCGAACAGCTCCATTGGGTTGTGGTGTTGCGTCGGCGTCTCATATTCAGCCGTCAGTTTAACTTCGGCCTGGTCAAACGCGGTTGCAAAATCGCCTACCTTAGGGTCTTCCTTGAATTGGGCGAGCTGACCCTTTGCAGGCGCCGAACTTGTTCCAGGTGAATCGAATGTCACGCTCGGGGTCGCGGCGGTGTAGCTCACCTTCACTGTGTGGGCGGCTTCGCGCGCAGCCTCGAACGTATCCGCCACCACCACGGCCACGATCTCTCCATCGTGCGCGATCTCCGCGGAAGTCAGCGGCTGGATGGTCGTAGACGCATAACCGCCGTTGCTGAACAGCTTCGCCGGCTTCAGCTTATCGGCATTCTCGTAGGTCACGATCTCTATGATGCCGCGAACACGTTTCGCTGCAGCCAGATCGAAGCCATCGATGCGACCCTTCGCAATCGAGCTGGTGACGAGATAAGCATAGGCTGGCCGGCTAAGCGGAGTCTCGGCGGCGTATTCCGCCTTGCCGGTCACTTTAGCAATCGCGTCATAGCGCGGAACAGGTTGCCCCATGTTAGCTTTGGGTTCTGGTGCGGCAGTGGACATGATCAAACCTCCATTGCTGCGGCCTGCTGCAACGCGCGCGCGACGACGCGCTTGCCGAGCGCAATCTTGAATGAATTATGCCGCCGTGGCTCCGCGCCTTCGAAAGCAGCTTCGCCGGCACGCTGCGCCAGCGCATCATCAAACCGCTCCCCCTTCAGAACCGCCTCTGCCGCGCGCGCGCGCCACGGCGTCGTCGCAACCCCGCCAAGCGCCACGCGCGCGTCCCGCACCACGCCATCCCTAAGGTCCATCGCGACAGCCGCCGAGGCGAGCGCAAATTCATAGGACTGGCGGTCGCGGGCTTTGACATACACCGAGCGCGGCCAGCGCCCCGGAATGGTAAAGCCGGAGATCAGTTCTCCCGGCATCAGCGACGTCTCTATTTGCGGAGAATCGCCGGGCGGCTTGTGCAACTGCGCGAATGGAAGGCTACGGGAGCCGGATTTTCCAGTGATTTGAACCATCGCATCGAGCGCGATCAACGCTTGCGCGAAATCGCCGGGATAGGTGGCAATACAATGTTGCGAGGTCCCGAGCACTGCGTGGGTTCGGTTGAAACCGTCCAGTGCGGCACAGCCCGATCCGGGGTTGCGCTTGTTGCAATTGCCGTAGCTGACGTCGCGGAAATACGTGCATCGGGTACGCTGCAGCACGTTGCCGCCGAGCGCCGCCATGTTGCGGAGTTGTGGACTGGCCGCGAGCTTGAGCGTCTGGGCGATCACAGGATAGTCGCGCTGGACGTCGTCATTCTCTGCCACAGCGGACATCCGGGCCATCGAGCCAAGCAGCAGGTTTCCATCCCGCAACTCGATTTTGGACCAGTCCCCAGCGAGAGGATTGATGTCGACGAGCACCCCCGGGCGCATCACGTCGAGTTTCATCAGGTCGATGAGCGTCGTGCCGCCGGCAAGTGGCTGGATCGCAGCTTCGGTCAATGGATCGCTGCCGGACGCCGCCGCAGCCAGCGCCTGTACAGCGGACGGCACGTCGGCCGCCCTTTGGTACATAAACGATCGCATGCGCCTAACCTTTCTGCTGGTCCGACGGAATGGAAGGCGCGGCCTGTTTCACGGCAGCAACAATGTTCGGATAAGCCGCGCAGCGGCAGATGTTGCCGCTCATGTACTCGCGAATATCCTCGTCACTGCTGGCGTGACCTTCCTTCACGCAACCCACTGCCGACATGATCTGTCCTGGGGTGCAATAGCCGCACTGGAACGCATCCTGGTCGATAAAAGCCTGCTGCATTGGATGCAGCTCATCACCTTTTGCGAGTCCCTCGATGGTGAGGATCCGCTGTCCCTCCGCCGCAAGCGCCAGCGTAAGACAGGACACCACCCGACGACCATCGATCAGAACGGTGCAAGCACCGCATTGACCGTGGTCACAGCCCTTTTTGCTGCCCGTGAGGCCGATGTGCTCGCGTAACGCGTCCAGCAACGTGGTTCGCGAATCGATTTTGAGCGCCTTCCTTTCGCCGTTGACGAGCAACGTGACGTCGACCGGCAGTGAGGAGTCGCGACCAGTGGTGCCAGAGTCGGGAGTGGCGCCTTTTGCGGCCAGTGGAACGACCGCGGCACCGGCGGCTCCTGCGATGAATGTCCGTCGATTGAACCCGGACTGCGGGCGAGAATCGGAACTGTCGGTCATGATGACCTCCGCCGGTAGTTGTCCGCGGGCCGCGCGCCGCGCGCCCTGCGGCCTAACAAGCATACGAAGCCCTTGTTCCGAGCAGATTGTACAACCAAACGCAGGCGCTTTTAGAACGCCCGGTTTCAAAAAAGGAACGCGACGTGAGCGTGGTGGCAATGAGAGTCGCAGGACCGTCAGCGAAGCGGTCAAACCTTGACAGGCGCCTTGTAGATTTCAAAACCGGCTTCATTGATCACGACCACGGCGCGGTCCTCACCATCGGGATCAAGGTCGATGGCGATCTGCCGCGCGATCAACTCGGCGGTTTCTCTCGCCTCGTGCTCGCTTTTACAATCGAGCCCAACCGGATCTTCAAGCCGAACACCGTCGGCAATATCAAAATGAAAAATCGGCACTGTCCTCCTCCCGTGGAGGCAATGCCCAGACACCGGCTACGTTCCAGAATTTTGAGAGTGGCGAGGCTTACGCTGCCATTAGCGATTCTTGCCCCTTATCCGCGTCGCGAGTCAGTATCCGAGTGCGCAGCCATCCTTGCGCGGATCGGAACCGCCGGTCAGTGTGCCCTTCTCCCAATCGATCCAGATCGCCTGGCCGCCGCCGAGTGGGCTGACGACGCTGGTCGTCCGATGGCCAAGCTTCTTCAATCCCTCAACGATCGTGGAGGGGACGCCGTCTTCCAATTGATAGACGCCCTCGTAATGCAGGCCGCGCGGCATATCGATCGCTTCCTGTACATCGCATCCATAGTCGAGCATGTTGGTGAGAACGTGCGTCTGTCCGACCGGTTGATACTGCCCGCCCATCACGCCAAACGGCATCACAGCATGACCATTTTTCGTGACCAGGCTGGGAATGATCGTGTGCAGCGGTCGCTTGCCTGGCGCGATGCAGTTCGGATGCCCCGGCTCAATGCGGAAACCGCCGCCGCGATTCTGCAGCAGGATGCCCGTCTTGTTTGAAACGATTGCGGACCCAAACGAGTGCGCGATCGAATTGATGAACGAACAGACGTTGCGGTCCTTGTCGACGACGCTGATGTAGACGGTCGACGGATTCATCGGCGGCATCACCACCGGCAGATCCAGCATTCCATCCATTCGGATCTTACTGCCGTACTCGTCCGCAAATTCGGGCGTTAAGATCCTCGCGACATCGACGTTGACATGGGCCGGATCACCAATGTGCTGCTCGCGCATCATGTACGCAATCCGCGCCGCTTCGGCTTCCAGATGAAACCTTTCGACGCTCATGGCCGGAAACTTTTTCAGGTCGAATCGCGACAGCACATTCAGCATCACCAGCATGGTGATGCCCGGACCGTTTGGCGGACATTGCCACACGTCATGGCCTTTATAGATGGTACCGATCGGGACAGTGGTTTCGGTCGTATGATCCGCGAAATCCTCCACCGTGTGCAGGCCGCCGATGCCTCGCAAGGTGTCGACCATGTCCTCGGCGATCGGCCCCTTGTAAAAGGCATCGCGTCCGTTTTTTGCGATCGCGCGCAGTGTCTGGCCGAGTTCGGGCTGCCTGATCACGTCACCTGCCACTGCCGCCTTGCCGTCCGGCAGCAGATAGCGCTCGGTGTTGGTGCCCTTTTTCAATTTTTCGAACTGATTTTTCCAGTCGAAGGCATTGCGCGGGCTGACGACGTAGCCCTCTTCCGCAGCCTTGATCGCGGGCTGCAGCAGCGTGTCGAGCCCTAACTTGCCGTGGTCGCGCAGGATGGTTTCCCAGGCGTCGACCGCCCCGGGAATGGTGACGGCATGGGCCGAGGTCAGCGGGATCCCGTGCATATTGCGCTCGAGATACCAGGACGGTTCAGCAGCCTTCGGCGCGCGGCCCGAGCCGTTATAGGCGACGATCTTGCCGTTACCTTTCGGCTGTACCAATGCGAAACAATCGCCACCGATCCCGGTGGATTGTGGCTCGATGACACCGAGCAATGCGCAAGCGGACACCGCGGCGTCTGCGGCGGTGCCGCCCGAACGCATGACTTCGATCGCGGTTAGCGCCGCCAGCGGGTGCGAGGTCGCAACCATCGCGTTCTGGGCGTGGACCGTCGACCGGCCGGCGAGATGGAAATTCCTCATACCAAATTGCTCGCTTTGACGTTCTTGCCGCAGGCCACCCCTGCTCCGGCGCGGCTCTGGCCGGGCTACTTGGCACATTCGTGCCGGACTGGGCAATGGTCGAACGCGCGTAGCAGGCCCTCAAACAGCTTCGAATGGCGATACTGGCCCGCGATCATGGTTTCGCGTCCGCCGCCCTCCTGTTAAACGTCCCGAATGCGCTGCACCGTTGCCACTTTCTATCAGTTCGTAACGCTTCCTGATTTTCGGGAATTGCGCCCGCTGCTCCTTGCGATTTGCGCGGGTCTCAAACTAAGGGGCACCGTGTTGCTGGCGGAGGAAGGCATCAACGGCACAGTGGCGGGCAGCCCGGAAGCGATCGCTGCGTTGGTTGCAGAGCTGCGGACCGGCGAGTTGTTCGGACACAGGCTCGACGACCTCGAACTGAAGTTCTCACATGCCTCGGACATGCCCTTCCGGCGGCTGAAGGTCAGGCCGAAGACGGAAATCGTTACGCTGGGTGATCGCGGAGCCGATCCGACGCGCCAAGTCGGCGTCTACGTCGATCCCGCGGAATGGAATGATGTGATAGCCAAGCCGGACACATTGCTGATCGACACTAGAAACGCATTCGAAGTCGCCATGGGCACATCCGCTGGCGCCCTCAATCCCTGCATCGAAAGCTTTCGGCAGTTCAAGGATTTCGCGGCGAGCCAACTCGATCCATCGACGCACCGCCGGATCGCGATGTTCTGTACCGGTGGCATACGCTGCGAAAAGGCCAGCAGCTATCTGTTGTCCCGCGGTTTTACTGAGGTGTATCATCTAAAGGGCGGCATACTCCGATATTTGGAACGCGTACCGGAAACGGAGAGCCGCTGGCGCGGCGAATGTTTCGTCTTTGACGATCGGGTCGCGCTCGGTCACGGCCTAAAGGAGCGCGCCACAGGGAATAAAATCAAATGAGCGACTTGAAAGCGCTGAGCGAGCGCATCGACGCACTCGAGTCCCGGCTGATGTTTCAGGACGAGACCATTGAGACGCTGAACAAAGCAATTACCGATCAGTGGCTCAAGATCGACGTGCTGACGCGCCAGATTATCGCACTGGGTCAGCGCCTGCAGGAAGCCGAAGCTCCCGCGCCTGATGCCGATAAAGCCGAGGAACCGCCGCCTCATTACTAGGGCCGACGTTGAGTGCTCGCCTATCGGTGCATCGCAAGCCAAATCGCGACCAACACGAATCCCAGAACGATCCCGCACCACAGCCGCGGCGAAACCCATTTCGAGCTTCCGCTCCGCGGAGAGTCATTGGGGGCGCGGTTGAAATCCTGCGGCACGTGCGCTTCCGGTCAAGAAGCCCTTTCGGTGCGGCGTCCGATCATCGAAATACGCCGCGGATCTTGTCCCAGAGCGAAGCGTTCTCACTTTCGTGGTCCGCTTTTGACGGCGAAGGCTGCGCCGCACTGACCGGATCGGAAGCTGGAAAGGTATCGATCAAACCAGCCTCAAGTCTTGCGTGAACATCGCGATCCGCCGCTAAGGCCTCGCGCGGGTCTTGCGCGTGCTTGTCAGGGGGCGCGGGATTAAACTTTTTGGCCATGCTTTAGTCTCCCTTCAGGGTTCAACGCAGCGGCTACGCCGGTGTTCCCGCGGCGCTGGACCGCAGAGGCGCCAGAGCGCTCCATTTCGGGCGAAAACGCGCGATTTATCTGCACATCCACGAGCTGGCGCCACGAGTCACGGCGATAGCAGGACGGCGCCTTGGCCAATTCCGGATCCGCAGTGTATCAGGGGCGATCATCAATTCGTCCATCCATGCGGAAATAGAGCGGTTGACCCAAGTTCGCATCACCAAACCCCTCATCGAAGTGCTTTGCGGCCGCCATCAGCCGGTGCCGCCAATCTGGATGATGCGGCAGGCGGGCCGTTATTTGCCGGAATACCGAGAGGTGCGCGCCAGGGCTGGCGACTTCCTCGATCTTTGTTTCACGCCGGAATTGGCTGCCGAGGTTACGCTGCAGCCGATCAGGCGTTTCGGCTTCGACGCTGCCATCATCTTCTCGGATATTCTTGTCATCCCATACGCGCTTGGTCGGGAGGTAAGCTTCGAGGTTGGAGAAGGTCCACGGCTGCAGCCGCTGGATACGCCGGACCAGGCTGAATCTTTCGGGGCGCGAGCGGATTTCGGCAAACTCAAGCCGGTCTATGAAGCAGTACGCCGGGTGCGGCGCGAGCTCGATCCCAAGATTGCTCTGATCGGCTTTTGTGGCGCGCCGTGGACCGTGGCGACTTACATGGTGGCCGGACGGGGCACGCCTGATCAGGCGCCGGCACGCATCATGGCGTATCGCCATCCGCAGGCGTTCACGAAAATAATCGATGTGCTGGTGGAGAGCTCGATCCAGTATCTGCTCGGGCAACTCGGTGCCGGCGCGGACGTCCTGCAGATATTTGATACCTGGGCCGGCGTGCTGCCGCCGCGCGAATTCGTGCGCTGGTCGATCGAGCCCACCCGGCGCATCGTCGAGGGTGTTCGCAAAAAAGCACCCCATGCAAAGATCATCGGATTTCCGAGGGGCGCGGGTGCGCTGCTGCCGCAATATGTGGAAATCACCGGCGTCGATGCCGTCAGCATCGATTGGGCAGCCGAACCATCACTGATCCGCAACCGCGTACAGAACCGCGTGGCGGTGCAAGGAAACCTTGATCCGCTTGCGCTGATCGCAGGCGGCGCCGCTCTCGATCGGGCGGTTGATGACGTGCTGGAGAACTTCGGCAAGGGCCGGCTCATATTCAACCTCGGCCATGGCATACAGCCGGATACGCCAATCGCGCACATCGATCAGATGCTGAAGCGGGTGCGAGCGTACCAAGGCTAACGCCACTAAAGCGATCCAGAACTCGTCTTCGCGGAAGCAACGCAGCACCCTCCAATGGCGTGCATAATTCGACCCGTCTCGAAGCATTGAGTGACGCGTGAACGAGTATTCTGCGCATTAGCAACTGATATCAGGGCGATTTGAGTGAATTCCGATCCGCGGCCGCCGAATTTAGTCCGCGAAATAGCGCTGCTGCTGCTACTCGCCACGCTCTGGGGTGCTTCTTACACGTTCATAAGAATCGGCGTGGCTACGATTCCGCCCATCACCTTGATCGCGGCACGCACCGCCATTGCTGGCATGGTTTTATGGGCGGTCATGCGCTGGCGGGGCGTGCGGTTGCCCATCGATGCCGGGAATTGGCGGCGCTTTTTGTTCCAAGCTTGCCTGAACAGCGTGTTCCCATGGACCCTTCTGGCGTTTGGAGAGCGGACGCTCGAAGCAGGGCTAGCCACCATTCTTAATTCCACTTCCCCGATTTTCATAGTTTTGCTGTCGCTTGGCATCGCACAACGCGAAGCGGTGACCTTGCGAAAGCTAGTCGGCATTCTCGCCGGAATGGCTGGCATCTGCCTTATCGTCGGCGTGCAGGCGCTGGTCGGCTTTGGGCAGCAGTTGATGGCACAGTTCCTTATGGTGCTTGCGGCCGCCTGTTACGCCGGTGCAGCGATCTTCGGTCGCGGTTTCAAGGACCTCGATCCGATAGCACCGGCCGCAGGCTCGCTGATTTGCGGAGCGGCCATTCTCATTCCAGCGAGCCTGGTGATGGAGCGGCCCTGGACGCTGGCGCCTTCGACCAATTCGGTACTGGCGCTCGTTGCTCTTGCGGTGTTCTGCACCGCGATCGCCTTTGTCATCTATTTTCGGCTGATAAGGACATTGGGATCAGTCGGGACCACGGCCCAGGCCTATTTGCGTGTTCCGATCGGGGTCGCCGTTGGAGTCGTATTGCTGGACGAACGGCCAAGCGCAACGGCGTGGATCGGGTTGGCTTGTGTCGTGGCCGGCGTGGGCGCGATGGCGATCCCCGCAAGGAAGGGGATCGACGCCACATTGAGGGCGTGAGTGACCCCGTTATGGGGGGCGGCTGCGTTCGATGATCGCGGCAGCGCCTTTGGCCAGCAGTTCGAGGCCGACGGCGCGGCCAAGTTCGCGGGGCCGATTGGCCGGCCCGGAGCGCGATACTTCGATGATCATGGCTCCCGCCTCGTCCAGCACCGACGCTGTCAGCGACATCTGCGTTCCCTCGATCACCGAAAATCCCGCGACCGGTGAATTGCAGTGGCCATTCAGGACCCACAGGACCTCGCGTTCCGCCTGGGCGCATCGATGCGAGGCAGGGTCGTCGATGGAAGACAGAATGCGCCGGGTCTCCCAATCCTGTGCGGCGCATTCAACGGCGACAATTCCCTGCCCTACCGCCGGCAGCATTTCCCGTATCGAAAATTCGTAGGCAATGCGGTCGGCCAGTCCGACCCGCTCCAGCCCCGAGCGTGCCATGATCAGCGCATCTGCAGGACCAACCGCACCGCCACCGGGAAGCCGCTGTAATTCCGAATTGTCGAGCTTGCGAACGCGAGTGTCGGCGGCGCCGCGATAGTGAATCACCTCAATCTCCGGAAACAGCCGTCGCGCATAGGCTGCGCGCCGCACCGCGTTGGTGCCGATCTTGAACCCATGGCCGCGCGAGCGCCTGATGTCCTGGGCCGAAACTCCCGGCCGGAGCACCAGAACATCGCCAGGAGGGTCGCGCGACAGCGTCGCACCGATCACCAGGCCGGGAGTGTCCTCGTTACCGGGCATATCTTTCAGTGAGTGCATCGCCGCATGCAACTGCCCCGCAACCACGGCCTGGCGGATTTCGGCAACGAATGCGCCGCCTTTGCCGCCATGCGCCAACAACTTGCTGGTCTGGTCAGCATCGCCGGTGGTTTCGAACTTGACGATTTCGACATCGATACCAGGGACCGCCGCTGCTAGTCGTCTCGCAATTTCCTCGGTCTGGGCCAGCGCCATCGCGCTCTTGCGCGTACCTATCCTAAGTACAGTTGCGGCCATTCACGTTTCCTTCGGCCGCGCAGGAAGCGCGACTGAGTCGGCAACATAAAGCCGGCCGGCGCTGCAATGCAAACGAAGGACCGCCACTCGCGCAGCTCACCGGGCGTCCTCCAAGATCATGTCCGAGGCTTTTTCGGCGATCATGATAATGGCTGCATTGGTGTTGCCCGAGACCAGGTCCGGCATAACGGAGGCATCGACCACCCGCAGCCCTTCCAGGCCGCGAACCCGCAGTCGCTGATCCACCACGGCGAGCGGATCGGCTCCCATTCGGCAGGTCGATGTCGGGTGATAGATAGTGCTGCCACGTTGCCGGCAGTAATTCAGGAGTTCCTTGTCGGTCGCGACCTTGATACCGGGATCGACCTCATCGACCACATAGGGACGGAGCGCCGGCGCTTGCAAAATCTTTCGCAGCGTCTTCAAGCCTTCGACATTGGTGGTGCGATCAACCTCGGTCGAGAGGTAATTGACGCGAATTTCTGGCGGCGCGGTGGGATCTGCGCTCCTGATGCGAAGTGATCCGCGGCTCTCAGGCCGCAATTGACAGACCGAAGCCGAAAATCCGGAAAACAGATGCAGCTTTTCTCCCATTTTGTCGGTGGAGAAGGGCAGAAAGTGGATCTGGATATCGGGCGTCGCAAGTCGCGGATTGGTCTTGAAAAATGCGCCCGAGGTGCCGGCGGCGATCGACAACGGCCCGGTTCGGAATGCCGCATAACGAAGGCCGGCCAGGATTTTGCGGGACGGGCTGTTGATGATGTCATTGAGCGTCATGCGCTGTGTGCAACGCATGACCACCCGCACCTGCAGATGATCCTGCAGATCATTTCCTACGCCTGGGGCATCGAGCACGACCTCGATGCCGTGCTTTCGCAACAGTTCGGCGGGGCCAACGCCGGAAAGCTGCAGCAATTGCGGCGAGTTATAAGCCCCGCTGCATATCAGGATTTCCTTGCGCGTTCGCGCGGTTCGCAACGCGCCGTGCTTGCGGTATTCGACGGCTTCGGCACGCCGTCCATTGAAAACAATGCGCTCCGCCAGCGCTGAGGTTTCGATCTGCAGGTTCTTTCGAGCTTTTGCGGGTCGAAGATACGCAACCGCGGTGCTCGCCCTTCTGCCGTAGCGCGTCGTCGTCTGGAAGTATCCGGCTCCTTCCTGGGTCGCGCCGTTGAAGTCCGGATTTTTGGGAATGCCGGTTTCAGCGGCAGCAGCAATAAAAGCGGCCGAGAGCGGATCGGCATGGCGTAGATCGGAGACCGGCAGCGGACCACCGACGCCGTGGAATTCGTCAGGACCACGTTGCTGGTGCTCGGCTTTTTTGAAATAAGGCAACACATCTTCATAGCCCCACCCTTCGTTGCCGCGCTGACGCCAGCGATCATAGTCCTCGCGCTGGCCGCGCACGTAAAGCAGGCCGTTGATCGAACTCGAGCCGCCGAGCACTTTGCCGCGTGGCTGAAAGACAGTTCGGGTTCCGGCTCGGTCTGATACATCCAGTTGACGGTTTTTGCCTTGAACAGCCGCCCGTAGCCGAGCGGCACGTGAATCCAGATGTTGTGGTCTTTCGGGCCAGCTTCGAGCAGAAGCACCGAATTTTTACCGTCAGCGCTCAGCCGGTTGGCAAGCACGCATCCGGCCGAGCCGGCACCGACGACGATATAGTCGAATTCCCGGCCGTCTGACGGCAACGCTTCGGACTGCAAAGCTTCGGACCTTTATGATTTGTGAGCAGCGTTTCACGGACCGATGGGTCCGGTGTCCGCGCGGCAATATAACCGCGACAAGCCGGCGACAACAGTTATCCGTTTAGGTGGACAACAGCGAGCGCTTACATGAATGATATCAATTGGAAACGCGCTTGCCGCGAGGCAGCGGCCCACCGTTCCGAAGTGCTCGCTATTGGCTGGTCGTTTCGAGGAAACAGTCCAATTGAGTCGCCGAGACGTCTGCGAAAGGCGGCGACGCGTTCTTTAACCGAGCCCACTCCTCAGCTTCGGCCAGCCAATACTTCATTTCCTTTTCCGCCAATCTCGCGCGCTCAAGACACATCTTCTCGAGCGTACTGAAATTGCGCCCTCGCTGTTCCATGGCCAGCAACCCCCCGGTCCGAAATGCTCAAAAAAATAATGCCGGAAATTTTTCTGAATCCAAGTTGAATCTGAAAAAGCCTGAAAATTTTTTGAAGCCCAAACCTCCGCAGCCGAGAAGTTGCTATTGCACTGCGGTGCGCGAAGTCGTCCGCACAAATACATCCGCATCAAGTAACCACACAGGTAAATAATTGAAACGTGACTAGCTCTGTCGCGCTTTCAGTGATTGCCGACCAACTGCACGTCTTGCCGCACACGGTCGAGGAACGAAGTCGCTGCGACTCAATTGAATCTCACAGGAGTAAGATGCATGAGACTGCGATGTTATCTCATCGTCTTGGCCGCTATATCTTTGTGCGGTGCGACCAGGGCAGAGCCGGTTCGTTGGCAGCGGTACGCGATCCCGGAGACCGGCGCTAGCGTGGACATTCCCACAAGCGTATTCACGAATGACGCCGGACAAACTGAGATCGGGTATGGGCGGCGCTTCCTGAGCTCGGACCAGCGCGCAAATCTCACGGTTCAGTCCGTTCCAAATAACACGGGCGATACTCCCGCAGCGTTTCTGGCGAAGAAAAAGCCGCCCTCCGGGGTTGTTTACAAGAGAGTTACGCCTCGCTTCTTCGCCGTGTCCAGTTTTCGAAACCACAAGATTTGGTACGACCGCTGCAACTTCAGCGGCCACTACATCAATTGCGTGCTGCTCAACTACCCCGCTGTCGAGAAGCGGCAATGGGATGACGTCGTCACGCGGATCAGCAACAGCCTTTCGGCCAGATGAGTCTCGATCAGGTCGGGAGATCGTACGTCAGTTCCGCGGCTTGAGCTGAAGTTCCAGCAGCGCCATCCTCTGCAACACCTTTGGATCGGTCTCGCCCGTTTGTGCGGTCCGCAGTATGCTCTCGGCGATCGACTGCACGTGGCTCGAGCTTACAGGCTCCGGCAGAGTCGCGACCGCGGCATCCATAGCCGACTTCATGACGTCGATCATCTCCGGCGAAAACGACGCGTTTGAGAAGTCTTTCATGTGCTGGCGGTCCACGGCTCCTCCCCGCACGAGCGCGGGGAGGTCTGGTGATAAAAGGCCTGTTCAGGAGAATTCTCTCCTGAACCCGATCTCAGCGCTCACCAATGATGGCGCCAGCCGTGGTGCCATCCCCTGTGCCAACCATGGTGCCATCCGAAAAATCGCGGGCCGCCGTAGAACGCGAACGCCGGACGCACCACCCGGCGGTATCGATAGCCATAGTACGGGTAGGCATCGTAATAACCGCCATAATACGCTGGAGCGTAATAGGCCGGAGCATAGCCATAGTAGCCATAGTCCGGTGCGTAAGCATACGCGCTGGAGGCGAGACCGCCGATTACTGCGCCGGCGATTAGACCGCCGGCGAGCGCTGCACCGAAACCATGAAAGCCCCGCGCCTGCGCGGGGGCGGGCGCCGCCACAGTCGTCAAGCCAAGCGTGGCAGCTGTGGCCAGGACCATTGCTGCTTTTCTCATACTGTTCTCCTTTTTGCGAAGATGTATGCGCAATAATGAGATTCCGACGCAAAGAGTTGCCGCAAATGGCTTTCCGGAGCGAAGCGCCTTGCAATTTAATCTTGATGAAAAACTGTTCAGCCGGCGGCGACTGGCACGTGCGGGCGAACCTCAACCGGAACTTTCTTTGGAAGAGAAGCTTTAGCGGAAGTTGCGCGGCAGCGAATTGTGAATGTGAGTCGCCGCAACCGCAGCATGGCCGGTTCCGACCGCGATCTGATGAAGGTCGGAGACCACGTCGCCGACGGCATAGAGTCTCTCCACGGTGGTTTGCTGGTGCGCGTCAACCTCCAGGCACCCGATACGGTTGTGTCGTGCTCCAAGTTTCTTGCCGAGCTCCGAACGCACCTCGCAACCCAGAACCGGATAGATCACGTCAAAGGCCTCGCGAGTTCCGTCATTCATCAGTGCCACTATCTCTTCGCCTTGCCGCTCGAACGCCTTCACCTTCGCATCGGGAAATCGGATGCCGGCCTTCGATAGTTCCCGCAAGCTCCTCTCACTCCCGAAATCACCATCCAAGCTCAGCAAGGTGAGCTTTCTGGAATAAGTCCTCAAAAAGAGCGCTTTGCCGAGCGCTTCCTCAACGTCGCCCAATACAGCGATGCGCAGGTCCGAGGCCTCGTAGCCATCGCATATCGGACAATAGCGGACCGCGCCATGATCGATCGCTTGCTTTAGCCCTGGAATGGGAACGTTGCGGTCCAGCAGGCCCGTTGCAAGTATTGCCCGCCTTGCCAGGATATCGGCCTGCACGCATTTGGCCGCGAACCCGGATTCCACTTTCTGCAGAGTAGCAACCCGATCGTGAACGAGTCTGACGCCATACGTTTTTGCCTGTCGCGCAAGCGCATCGAGCAGCCCGACACCTGCGATACCATCAGCAAAACCTGGATAGTTATGGGTCGCGGGAATCAAGGCCGCGCGGCTTTCGCCGCTGTCGACGACAACAACCCTCCGGCGGTATCTGGCAAGGTAGATGGCTGCGGTAAGCCCGGCTGGGCCGCCGCCGATGATCAGCGCGTCGATATCTTCCGGCTGGGTTGCAGGCATAACTTCTTTCGCTGATGCTGGCGCCCTTCAACGTGGTCGCCTCAATCTCAAGGGCCGCCTTGCATCCAATGTGCCTGGACACAGCGGGACCAAACCTGCGGATGCCGATCGGACTTATTATTCCTTTACTCCAAGAGTGGTGCGGTTGCCGGCGTCTCGTCCTGGCACGCTGACATGTATCTCGTGTCCCTCTCGCAGCGCGAGTGAAGCCGCTGCAACAGCGGATTCAAAAGCGGCCTCCTTGCTTGCGTAATCGTTCGCTGCCGCGCCATCGTGAAGCACACTCCAGCCGTTTCCTTTCGACACCACCTTGTATTCAGCGACACCCATATTGGCCTCCGTTCCCACGAAAAACGCTCCTGCGCTGGAACCGTTCCCGGCCGTGCCAGGCCCGGTCCGAATTCATTGCCGCAAGCCGTAGAACCAAATTCGGAACGGGGACTTATCCGAACCAAGGTCGCATGTTCTTCAGGCGCCAAGGCAACAGCGGCGCGGACCAATGTGGAGAAGAGTATTACTGACAATGGTGCTGGCGCTCTGCGCCACATCCGCCAATGCCGCGGAAGAGCCGACAGATGCCAGCCGCACCGATCGACTACCGGTCAAGCTCGCCGGTTTCGGCAGTAAAACTTGCGGCGATTGGCTTTCGAGCCCCAGCCTTAAATTGGAAGGTTCGGTCTGGATCTACGGCTTCTGGAGCGGCCTGAACTATGTTGCGGTAGCCAGCGAACAGCCTCAGTCGCAGGCGAGCAGTGCGGATATGCTCGATGCCGTCGAACAGGTGTGCAAGCGCGAGCCGTCCCAAGTTTTGGCCTCTGCCGCATGGGTGGCCTATATCGGCCATAACGCAAGTCGCGGCCGCTGACCCCTCTATATCGTACACGCCGTTTGCGAGTGCGTTCAGGCCTCAGCGTCAGGCGGCTCCAGGTTGGAACGAAAATCCGGAACCTCTGTTGGAATGCGACTGACGCTTTGGTTGTTGCGAATGCGCGCAAACCGCTGGCTATGCCGGCAGCGACTCAAGGAGCGCGGCACTCTCCAGGAGAAAACACATGCTGGATTATCCTCGACCGCCTTTCAAAGAACAGCAACAACCTGGTCCAGGGCTTACCAGCGCCATGACGCCTGTGCCGGACCACGGGGAGAAATCCTACAAAGGAAGTAACCGGCTGAACGGAAAGAAGGCCGTGATAACGGGCGGGGATAGCGGCATCGGACGAGCTGTGGCAATCGCGTTCGCAAGAGAAGGCGCGGACGTGCTGATCTCGTACCTGAATGAAGATCGCGATGCGCGCGAAACCGAACGCCTCATCAAGGATGCCGGGCGCGAAGCGATCCTCGTTCCGGGCGACCTGAAAGAGCCGGATCACTGTCGCGCGGTGATCCGAAAGGCAGTCTCAGGCTTCGGCGGCATCGATATCCTTGTCAATAACGCCGCGCATCAGGCCACGTTCAAGTCGATCGAGGACATCAGCGACGAGGAATGGGAATTGACATTCAAGGTCAACATCCACGCGATGTTTTACCTGACCAAAGCCGCCGTGCCCCACATGAAGCCCGGAAGCTGCATCATCAACACCGCATCGATCAATTCCGACCTGCCCAATCCAACGCTATTGGCGTACGCGACAACGAAGGGTGCGATCCATAATTTCACTGCTGGGTTGGCTCAGTTGTTGGGGGAAAAAGGAATTCGCGCCAACGCGGTCGCGCCCGGACCGATCTGGACTCCGCTGATTCCATCGACGATGCCAGGTGAAGCCGTTGAAAACTTCGGCAAACAGGTGCCGATGAAACGCCCTGGGCAGCCGGCAGAACTCGCCACCGCTTACGTCATGCTTGCCGATCCCCTCTCGAGCTACGTATCCGGCGCAACAATTGCCGTGACCGGAGGCAAGCCCTTCCTTTGAAGCTGAGATAGCCAAACTCGGGCAACGGGCATGACCTTGAACACACACAAAGATCCGATGACAGAGGAGCAGCGGCGTCTGATCCAACAGCTTTGCCGTGACGCGGACATTCCGGACAAATCTGGCGAGCTTCTTAGCCGCGCAGGCGCGCAGACCATCATTGAGGAACTGCGCCGCAAAGCTTCCGATCATCGGCACAAGTCGTGAGCGAGGCCCGAGAGCAGAAGCGGTTCACGCGCTCAGTTCCCCGCGTTGACCTGCTGGCCGATCCAGACGCGCAAACATGCGCTGGCGTCCGCTGAGAAGGTTTTCTCGACTAGACCGTCAGACCGTTGGTGCCCCGCGATTTTGTTTGCCAAACGGCCGCTCCGGCGTCGCGACTGCTTCAGGGCAGACCTCGCCGCTCTCGATCAGCTTCTTCTCTTCGGTAAAGGTCCTCTGTCGCTTGTTGTGTGGTGTCGCCTTGGCGGGGCGAGCGCCTCCGCGCCTGCAGGATCCCGTAACACATAAAGGATCCGAGTACGCCGATGCCGATCACCCAAAGCCACAACGGCAGCTGCGCAAAACCCGGATTTCCTTCCAGCGGTTTGTCGCTGATCATGTGAAACGGATCGTAAATGACCCATATGATGACAAGCGCGAGCACAAAGGGAGCGACGACAAGCAGCGCTCGACCATTTTTTTCTATGACGTTCATCTCTGCCTCACATCACAGCAGAAAGCGTTACTCCAACGAGGTGTTCAACCTACTGTTCCGCTCGCCGGGACGGCTGCTCCCGTGCCGCCACACCCAGCTTATTTCCGTACTCGCATCCCTGGGGCGCAGGTACTTACAGGTGGCGCCTGAAAGCCTACCGTTTTTGGGGCACGGAACCTTCATTCGATTTCGGCGTTCCGCAGGTCAACAAGCGTAATTCGCCTTGTGCGACTTGAGGTTACGGATGGAGATCGGAAGACCTTACTCCAGGCTCCTGCACCGGCTTGAACGACTTAGTGAGCTCTCGGCTCACGACCGCCAGCTCATCGCCGAATTGCCGCTGACGGTCGCCAACTTTTCCGCGAACAAGGAAGTCGCCCGCCATGGCGACGCGCCTTCTCGATGTACACTGGTGTTGGGCGGCTTCCTCTATGGCCACAAGCGCGTCAATGGATCACGACGCCAGATCACCTCGTTCTTTGTTCCTGGAGATATAGCGGATCTGCACACTCTTCATCTGGCTCCGCTCGATCATGATCTTTCAGCGCTCGGCCCCGCCGTGGTTGCCTTCATGCCTCACGGCGCATTCAGGGACATGCTCGACAGGTCGCCTCGCCTTACCCAGGCATTCTGGCGCGATACATTCATTCGGTTGGGCATCATGCGTGAATGGGTCACCAACCTGGGACGGCGGGATGCCATCGCAAGGGTCGCTCATGTCGTCTGCGAATTGGCCGTTCGTTTGCAAAAGGTTGATCTGGCCCAAAATCTCTCCTTTTCGATTCCCTGGACTCAAACCGACCTTGCCGACGCTTGTGGGATTTCCAATGTTCACGCAAATCGGGTCGTACAGGAGTTGCGGCGGCACGGCATTATGGAGTGGGATTCCCGCAAGGTGATGATCCGGGATTGGGATGCCGTAGCTAAAATTGCTGATTTCTCGGATGAGTATCTGCAGCTGGGCAGACCGCTTGAGCGAGAGCCGCTGTTAGGCGGAAAGGTCACAGAGCACGTTTGAATCCGGTTCGTTGCCGGGGCAAATTACTCCCAGCCGATCACCAGAATTTTCATCGCATATCGTCTTGCTTGGCGTGTCCGTTTGACGCCGGCTGAGGACGTGCGTCGCGGCGCTTGGGAAGGCGCGCTCGGGCGGCTCTGGCCGAATCGATGCTAGCGACCTTCGCCTCGCGGCTGCTGCTCGCAATATTCAGGGAGAAATACGCGATGGTCGCCTCGAGGCCCTTGTCGATGCCGACCTTTGGCTCCCATCCCAGCGAAGCGGTTATCTTTTCGATCACGGGCTTGCGGCGCTGCGGATCATCTTTTGGCAATGGTCGGTGGTCGAGGTCAGATACCGACCGGGATTTCGCAATGACCTTTCTGGCGATTTCTTCGATCGTAAACTCCTGCGGGTTACCGAGATTGCAAGGACCCGTGATCTCCGGCGCGCTTTCCATCAATAATTCGAGGCCACTGACAAGGTCGTCGATAAAGCAAAAGCTTCGGGTTTGACGGCCCGATCCGTAAATCGTGATCGGCGCGCCGCGCAAGGCCTGGACGATGAAATTCGATACCACCCGTCCGTCATTCTCCAGCATGCGCGGGCCGTAGGTGTTGAAGATACGCGCGACCTTGATCTCCAGCCCGTGAATACGATGATAATCGAAAAAAAGGGTCTCAGCCGCCCGCTTGCCCTCGTCGTAACAGGCGCGCGGCCCGATCGGGTTGACGTGCCCCACGTAGGTTTCCGGTTGCGGATGAACTTCCGGATCTCCGTACACTTCGCTGGTTGAAGCCTGAAGCACCCGGCTCGATTTAAGCAAGGCGAGTTCCAGTACATTATTAGTGCCCATCACGCACGTCTTCATCGTCCCAATCGGATCTCGCTGATAATGACGAGGCGAAGCTGGACAAGCCAAATTGTAGATTCGATCCACTTTTCCGGCGATGCTCAGCGGCTCGCGGATGTCGTGCTGATAGAATGAAAAGCTCGGATGATTGAGCAATGGCCTGACGTTACGTATCGATCCCGTAAAGAGGTTGTCGACGCAAATCACCACGTCGCCGCGCTGAATCAACTGATCGCAAAGATGCGAGCCGATAAATCCCGCGCCTCCCGTTACTACGGTTCGAAGGCCACGGCGAAGAGGCCTGGCTGAATGAAATCGCGCGTCACTGCCCTTCATTTTGCCTCCTCGAGTTCGACCGGACGCCTGATGGTGTCGTTGACATATGGCAGCTGCTCCAGAGCCTCGAGATAGTAAGTCTCGAGCTGACGCGCCCTGTGGGCCGGCGTGTGCTCCCTCAGCAGTCGCGCGCGAGCGTTCGCGGCAATCCCGAGACGGCGATCGTTTGGCATTTCTCTTAATATCTGCATGACCTCGCGCGGTCCCGAAGCGATGAGTATTTCGGCACCGGGCGCAAATACGGTTTCGATCCCTGGCCAGTCGTCCGAGATGATCGGCGTCCCACAAGCGGCCGCCTCAAACAGCCGAACGCTTGGCGAAAATCCCAGCGACTTCATGTCAGATCGGGTGACGTTTAATGTATAACTTTGCGAGCAATAAAACTCGGAGTGCTGGTGCGGGGGCAGGTGAGGAATATGAGTAACGTTATCGGGCCAGCGAATGGTCTCAGGATATTTCGGTCCGGCCACCACAAATGAATGACCATCAAGCTGGCGCGCTGGCGTAAGCAACAGCCGCTCCAATCCCGGCTGCCGGTCTGCGCTGAATGTGCCGAGATATCCAACCGACCATTTGGGGGGAGCCTTTCTCGCGGAGTGCATGCGAAGGTCTGCACTGCAATAGAGCGCGCGCGCTAGCGGGCTGCCGTAAAGGTCCTCTATCAGCCCGAGGGCCGGACCTCCGGAAAACGACAGATAGAGATTGAAACGTGGAATGAGACGAGGCGTGATGTAATCGATGTCGCCGGTATCGAGTCCGGCGAGTGTGACGGGCGTATCGATGTCGTAGAAGGCGGTAATGCCGGTCGCGCGGGCAGTAAGCCATTCTCCTATTGCGACCCCATCGGGAACATAAGATCCCAATATGACAAGGTCGGCGTCGAGCACGGCTTGCGAATAAGCTTGCGCAAGTTCGATCAGCGATCCGTACAGCGCAATTTTGCAATATGTCGGATTTTCCAGATCGCGATGCTCGCGGTACCAAGGCACGTCGCGCTCGAGAAAGGTGACCGAGTGACCGAGATCAGACAGCGCCTTTGCCAGGGCGCGATATGTGGTGGCGTGCCCGTTCCCCCATGACGAGGTGATGGAGAGCCCTAGGATTACAATGTTCAACTTCATCCGGCAGCTCCGGCTTGGGTAAATGATCCCTCCAACACCTCGTGGACTTGCACCGCACGCTGCGCATAAGTGTGATGCGCGAGAATGCGCCGACGCGCACGCGTTGCGATCTCCCTGGCACGGGTCGCAGTCAGCCCGTCGAGGTGGGCGACTACTTCGTCCCCATCTGCTGCCACAAGCACTTCCCGGTTTGGCTCAAGAAATAGATCGATGCCCTTCCACCGATCGGTGATCAGACATGCGCCCGCTCCGACCGCTTCGAATATTCTGGTGGGCGGCGAATATCCGTACCGCGCCATGCTCTCGCGATTGACGTTCAATGTCGCAAGGCTCGAACAAAAGAAGGCGTTGTGATCGTTAGTGCCGACATGCCCCGTGCGCTTGACGTTAAACGGAACATGCTTGCTATCCCATCCCGATCCTCCGAGCAGAAATTGCTTCGAGGGCAGCCGATGCGCGGCAGCAAGGAAGAAGGCATCGACCCGACTTTCGCGATCCGGCAGGCGATTGCCCAAAAATCCAAGATCGGATGCGAATCGGGCAATGGGCTCAACCGGGAAGTGATGAGCAGGATCGAGCGCATTGTAGATCGGCACGCAATCCCTGGCGCCGACGGCGCGGTAAGCCTTCACGACGGGAACGCCGCCACCATAGGTAAACACGATCTCGTACTTTGGGATC